>DAOLFI010000056.1:0-9903 GCA_035326385.1 Niabella sp. | reverse complement strand
TTCCCTTTGCGGTTCTCTGCGCCTTCTTTGTATTTTCTTTGTGGTAAATTTTATTGTTGCGGGTATGCAAAGTTGCTGCAAATGACATAGCGAAACCTGACTGATTACCAATTTGCATAATAGCTCAACCTGTTATATGTAATCTCATCTATTTTCCGGCACAGGTCTTATCTGCATATTTTATAATGTATACATCCCCTCCGTTTTTTAACGGTATACCCCGTTAATTACTTGTACATAAATTTTTGTTGCACACCGGGCAGGTGAAAAAATAAAATTATTACCTTGTAGTAACCTCACCCTGGTGAGTACCACCATCCAATAAAAATTCATTAAACCGAACCAATATGTCCGCAGATTGACAGCAAGGCATATTTATCCTTTTTAACCTATGCGTTTCCAGATTACATTATCGGGTCATAGCCACGCAGTCATTCCTGTAAACTACCAATACCCGCTTTCGGCAGCCATCTACCGTATTATAGCAAAAGGTGATACAGAGTATGCTTCCTTCTTACATGATAAAGGGTATGGCAAGGGGTTTAAGCTGTTTACCTTCTCCCAAATTAGTGCCCCTTTTGAAATAAAAGGGGACCGTTTACAATTATTGAGGCCTGAGCTGAGCTTCCAGGTGTCCTTTCACCTGCCGCAGGCGATGGAAAGCTTTGTGAAAGGATTGTTTCAAAGTGAGCGGGTTGATATTGCCGATAAAAAATCCAAAGCGGGCTTTTCTGTAAAGTCAGTAGAGAGCCTGCCCAACCCGCTGCAGCAGTATGAGGAAAACGAAATAATAAGCATACGGCTGAAGCCCATATCCCCGGTGGTGGCGGGTTTGCAGAATGAAAAGGGCATGTATGACTTTTTAGCGCCGGACGATACACGGTTTGCCGAAAGCCTGGTGTACAACTGGCGGAGCAAGATAAGCGCCAGCTATGACGACACTACGGCAGCAGGTGCCCTGTTAATGATGGAAGCAGTGCCCATGAATGGCTTACCAAAGTCCCGGCTGATATGGATTAAGGCAGATACACCTGCCCAGACCAAGATCCGGGGCTGGATGAATTTTGGGCTGAATGTAACAGGAGAAAGGCGGTTTGTGGAACTGCTGATGAATGCGGGGGTGGGGGTATATAATGGGATGGGGTGTGGGTGCGGGGAGGTGGATGGTAGATGGCAATCTCAAATTTTAAAGAAAAGTAACTTTCGTACTTCAAATAGTAGTAACTAGTTTAAAAGAGCATATAAATGAACCCTCTTAAAATAGAAAAAACAGGAAACTTCTGGATTGACAATGGAATAGTCGGATTGTATAGAACGCTTTGCAACTTAGAATATGATGATGTCTCTGAAATTACTGCTGATGGCCTGGAATTGTCTTTTGCTGATGAACAACAATTAACAGAAGCATTTAATAAAGCAAGAACAGAAGTTGTAACAAAATATTTAAAGAAAACAGGAAATTTTGGATGGATCTACAAGGATTCAGATTTTGAAATATATGAGCGTACAGATTTCAAAATGCACCTAAAGCCATTTTTTACAGGCAAAACCCCTAAAACAGAGGGGGCTTTATTAATTCCAGAAGTAAAAGACAGCGAACTTGGCGGAAAAGGCAGGAGGATGACGGTTTCCGAATATGCCATTTTTCAAAAATTTAAAGAAGAAAGCTCTGGCAAAATTGAAAATAACAAGAAGATAAAAATTGAAAATAAAGGCTTTTTAAATACTCCTCCGTCTTATGAAATCGGAAATAATTTTGATTTAAGTTTCCTTGAAGTTGGCAAAAAGATATGTTCATTTAGTGGAAAAGGATATAAGCTTACAGATACAGTTACAGGAATGGACTACCCGTTCCTGACGGGAAAAAGCGGAGAATTGAATTTCTCTTCGTTTTTGGAAGGGAAACCCCAATTATCAACATTATATTCATTTATCGCATTGTTCTCATTCTACAACCTGAACTATTTGCTGCAGGGTGATATGAAACATTATTTTGTTTTGTATGACAATAATCTTGAGTCGCTTTCCGAATTCTTAAATTCGATTATATTAAACGTTGAGCAGGTATCTAAACCTGATTGGAGCAGTTTTGAAACAGAGATCATCGGAACTGAGTATGAATCGGAAGCCCTATTCAATTTTTTGCTATCGATTTACAGTCAGTTGAAGTCAAATTTTGAAGAGGATGAGTATGCAAAAAAAAATCTGTTTACAAAGACGGTATTTACCCTATCAAATGATGGCAATATTTTCAGAGATGTAAAAGAATATACTTCACTAACCAATTTGTTCAACCTGTTTGAAACCTTCGAATCTGGAGAAAAAGATCAAAGCTACTATACCCATTTCAAAAACTTTGTAATGCATTTTACACAACGACTGGACAGCGGAAAATATGATACGACGTGGAGAGATAAACTATGTAATGCCATTTTAAACTTCAGGTCTGTTGCAAGTATAGTTGAAAACTATCTTGGTGAGGTAAAAGTTAAAGAAGAAAAAGGAAGTGTCCCATATTTAGATAAAATCCTTCTTATTTATAATCAAAAAACAAAAAATAAAATGAATGCAGACTTAGTAAATCTGTGCCAAAAAATTGGCATAAACATCGGCGTCTATTCCTGCGCCGAAAAGGACAGGAGCTGCTTGTATTCCCTTAGAAATGCAAAAAGCAGAGTAGAGTTTCTGAAGGCACTTGAATTAATTCAATTCAGAATTATGGAAAGCGACAAAATCCAGGATCAGTATAAAACAAAAAACTACCAGGATTTTTTTACCAATCTACCGGACGGAAGAGAGTGGGAAGAAATGAAATCTATGGTAAGTATTTTCTCAATGAATAGCTATCTGTACGAAAAGCAAAAATCAAACAAGGAAGAAAGTAAATAATTTAATAATCTCAAAACAAAAATTAAAATGAGTAATCAAAATACGCCAAATTGTCTAAATATATCTTATATATTCAAAACCTCATTGGGCAGTATCAATGGAAGCTGGACAGAAGGAAATGTAAGCACAGTAAAGAAAATTACAACTCCCAATGGGGAACAAATCCCTTATGTTTCTGGACAAAGTCTGAAATACCAAATCAGAAAAGCCTGGAAAGAGATGGGGCTAAGCAATTTGCTTTCCGACGTAAAGCAAGCTGAAAAAAAAGTTGGGGTTGATTTTACTGCGGGAGAGCCCAATAATTATCTTGATGACGACTTGTTGGGATATATGATTGCCTCTTCCGGCGAAAACAGGAGAAGAACAGCCGTAGTAAGGACGTCTGCCGCTATCGGTATATTCCCATTCAAAAATGACAGGGATTTAGGAACAAAATCCAAGGAGCTAACAGGAGGAGATGTATCTTCAGGAGGGAATATTTTTGAAACAGAAATTTATTACAACTACTTCCGTGTCAATTTCTTAATTGAGTTGGATAGGTTAGGCGCTTATCAGGATTTCGAGTTAGCAAAATCAGTAAAAGGGAAAGTAAAAAATCTGACCATCGAGCAAAAAAGAGAAAGGCTAACTCATCTTTTAAATGCAATTTCGAATATTTGGGGTGGTGGAAAGCAGTCCCGGTTATTGACCGATATGTCGCCAAAGTTTTTAGCTATTACTTTGCAAAATGTCAAGAACCCAATCTTCCTGGAAACGTTAACGCTGTCCGAAAATGAAGAATTAAATACAAAAGCAGTTAAGGAGGTATTGGAAGGAAATAGCTCAGTTATACAAAATAGATTCATTGGCTTACAATCAGGTATTTTCAAAAATGATGTTTCAGCAGAGTTGTCTGATTTTAACCCGGATACTATTCAAAATACTTTTAATAGTGTATTAAAGCTCGTTGAAACGTTAAACTTTTAGGTATGCGATTTTTAAAAATTAAATGCCAGGGATCTTTTAATTCTTATAGGCAACCTGATTTTCATACTTACCATAAGACTTTAACTCTACCCCCAAAAACCACTATAGCAGGGCTTATGGGGAGTGCTTTAGGCATCTGCCCGGCAGAAGTAAATGAGGAATGGTTGCTTACTGAAAGGTTCAAAATGGGAATTGTGGGAGCTGCTAACGGGCAGGCAAATGACCTCTGGCAAATACGAAAATACGAAAGCAAGCAAATTAAGGCATATCAAACAAGAAAAGAATCTACCCCATACAAAACCGCTGTTATTGTAAGAGAGCTGCTTTATCAAAGTAAGATTACGCTTTATCTGTATTTCGAAAATAGCGATGATTATGATATACTAAAGCAAGCATTTCAGGCACCAAAATGGGCCTTGTCTCTTGGAAGGGAAGATGAACTGATAAAAATTATCACTATTGAAGATGTTGAGCTTATTATAACCGAAGAAGAGCATAGATTAAAGGAGACTGTTGTTGCCGGGGATTTAATGGAATTAAATTATCGTCCACAGATTGACACTGGCATTACAGGGAATATATTAAACGTTGCTCCCAAAACAGTTAGCCTCCCGATTTCATTTATAGCTCAAAAAGACTCCGAAGTCAGGACGGCCAATGAGTTTAAAAAATTCACATTTATAGGTAGCTTGCCAGTTCTTATGGAAGGGCAGGCATTCTGGGATGAATCAGACAATGTATTTTTCCAAATCTTTTAAATGTTCAAGTACGACAAGATATTAGCTAAATCAAACCCTGAAATTACACTTATAGAGCATATAACAGACTGTTTAAGTGTTTTTCCAAAAGTCATTTCCTGGAAAGCAAAGTTTATCGAATTAATAGCAGAGAAATACGAGATTAATAGAAACTTATTGATTACCCGATTGTTTCTCACAGTAGCCTTCCACGATATAGCAAAAGCAACTGTAAATTTTCAGTCTAAAATTCGGAAAGAAAGTTATAATGGCAAAGAATCTCATGCTTTAAGCTCTGTTGCATTTCTATTTATATTGATTGAAAACACTCCTTTAGTTACTTTTAAAGATGTTCCTTACTATCCTGAACTAATGAGTATTGCTACACATCACAGCAAATTGCACAAAGGTGCATTTGATGGGTATGATGAACGAGTACTGAAAAATGAATTTGCAGATGAATCATTTTTCAGAGGCTATTTTGAGATGATAAATAAGCAAGCAGCAATTTTAAATATTTCTAATTGGGTAAATATAGAATTTAATAGAAAATCTTTAGGTATCAGCCCTCTTGATATTTTGAAATTTAAGGTTATCTCTAAGTTTAAAAGTAATGCTTATACAAATGACAGAACTAATAAAGCTCGAGACTTATTTTTATTGTTCAAGTCTGTTCTTCATTATTGTGACTGGATTGCTTCTTCCGGGAATTTCAGATACCAATACACCAGTAACATTAGTAATGATGCTATAACTCAAAATATGCTTTCATCGGGAAAAGGCTTCAAAATGTGGAGCGATTTTCAGTTGAAAAGTGCACAAGCTTACAAGGAAAATATTTTTGTGCAAATATCAACGGGGCAGGGAAAAACAGAAGCAGCCGCACTATGGGCAACAAAAAACAATTCTTGTCAGAAGATTATTTTCCTGCTCCCGACAATGGTTACAACCAATAAAATGTATAAGCGAATGAAGCATTTTTTTGGTAATCATGAAGTGGTTGGGTTATCTCATAGCGCCGCTCAGTATTATCTTCAGGAAGACGATGATTTTTCTATTGATGATATTCGCAAACACACCCTATATAATCGAACCTTTTTCAAGCCGGTTACGGTAGCTACGGTTGACCAACTAATTTACAGTTTCTTTAATTGGGGTCATTGGGTGATGACCGGTGCTGCAAGCTACAATGCCAAAATCATTATTGATGAGATTCATATTTATAATGCGTACACCTTTGGTTTATTACTACAAACTATAGAATGTATCAGACCTTTCAATACCCAATTTGCAATAATGAGTGCCTCTTTGCCCAATGTATTGAAAACTGAATTGGAGAAAGTGCTGCCTGATTATACTTTAATACAAGAGCCTGCTCACGATGAGAAGCAAAGGCACTTGATTGAAGTTAGAGATTCTTTAATTGAAAATAATATTGGAGACATTAAAAGGCACTTTTATAATAAAAGAAAAGTTTTAGTAGTCTGCAATACAATAGGTAAAGCAAAAGAAATATTCAATGCTTTAAGTGATATTTTGAATGCAGATAAAATGCTGTATCATTCGCAGTTTATTTTGCTTGATAAAAAGACAAAAGAAGATATTTTAGAGAACATAGGAAAAAGAGATAATGGATATATTGCTGTTTGTACACAGATTGTTGAAGTAAGCCTTGATATAGACTTTGATGTGCTATTCACTGAAAATGCACCCATTGATGCAATTATTCAAAGGCTTGGCAGAGTAAATAGGAAAGGCTTTATACAAAGTAGAATACCTGAATGGCAGTTTGCCCCGGTAATTATTACCCGAGAATCTGTGCAAAGCAGGAAATATGTATATAAAGACTTAGGTAGTGTTTTATCTGAAACATATTTGCAGATTTCTGCTAAAGCCAATCAGCAAGAGGGCAACCTTAAAGAGAAAGATTTTAGAGAATTGGTGAACAGTATTTATACAGAAGAAGCATTAGGACAAAAATATTTTGAAGAAATCCAATCTGCTAAAAGCTTTGTCAAAGAGGTATGGCGAAAAGTATTGAAAAACGTTTTTACGCTAGATATAGAAGACGCAAAACTGAATGAAATATCATCCCGGAAATCAGATTATGTTACTGTTGAAGCGGTTGTAGAAAAACATTTCCAGGAAAATAATTTTGATGACATTGTAGCCAACAAGCGATTTGATGAGTTGAGAAAGTTTACATTAAAAGCACCAATCCATTTAGCTAAGAAAAATAGCTTTAGAAAAATCAATGACAGCAATGTGTACATTATCAATTTAGGATACGATGAATTTGTTGGATTGCATTTAAAGGCAGATGATTCAAATATTATTTAGCTATGATCATCAACGCCACACTCATCAATCTATATAATGTATGTAAGCGGGAATGCTGGCTGCATGCCAATGGTGTGCGCATGGAGCATACCAGCGAAACCGTGGCAGATGGAAAACTACTGCACGAAACCAGCTATTCAGAAAGAAACGCAAAACATTCGGAACTATCGGTTGAAGCCAGCTACAACAACATAAGCCTGTATGGCCAAATCGATTTTTATGATGCGAAAAGAAAGTTCATTCACGAAACAAAACGGGGGAATAAAGTAGAGGAAGCCCACAAGTGGCAGGCAAAATTCTATTTGTGGCTCTTACTCTTAAATGGTATTGAAGACGCTACGGCTATTATTGAATATCCTTTGCTGCGGCAAACTGAACCGGTTACCCTTTCGCAAAGCGATATTGAAGAACTGATAGCACTGGTGCACAGTATTTATGAATTGCAGTATTCAGAATACTGCCCACCTGTTATTAATGCTAAGATTTGCAAATCCTGTTCCTATTTCGACTTATGTTATATCACTGAATCATGAAAAAGACTTACTACCTCTTCAACCCGGGCCGGATGAGCCGGAAGGACAACACCTTAAAATTTACCCCGGTAGATGAAAATGGTGCAGAGGGGCCATCCAAATATATCCCGGTGGAGGGTGTAAGCGATTTTTATTGCTTTGGTGCGATGGATGCCAACAGCGCTTTATATAATTTTTTAGGGAAAGAACAGATAGCTGTCCATTTTTTTGACTATTATGAGCATTATACCGGCAGCTTTATGCCCAAAGATTATCTGCTGGCGGGCAAAATGCAGATAGCCCAGATGAAGCATTACAGCACAAAGGCAAAGCGCCTGGTCATTGCTCAAAAATTTGTGGAAGGTGCCGCCTTTAATATTCTGAAAAACCTCCGCTACTACCAGTCACGCGGCAAAGATCTTTCAGGCGTTATAGAAGTGATTGAGGGATACAGCAAGCAAATTGTACTGGCAGAAGATATTGACATACTAATGGGCATAGAGGGAAATATCCGGCAGGTATATTATACTGCTTTTGATGTGATACTAAACGACTTTGCCATGAACGGGAGGAGCAAACAGCCGCCCAAAAACGAAGTGAATGCTTTAGTATCATTTGGAAATATGATGTGCTATAGCCTTTGCCTGGGGCAAATTTATCATACCCAACTCAATCCCACCATCAGCTTCCTGCATGAGCCCGGCTACCGCAGGTATTCACTGGCGCTGGACCTGGCAGAGATATTCAAGCCCCTTTTGGTAGACCGCGTTATTTTTAAGGTGCTGAACAAAAAAGAAATACAGGCCAGGGACTTTGACCTGCAGGTAAACAGTGTAATGCTGAAAGAGGGCGGCCGTAAAACTTTTGTAAAGGCATTTGAGGAACGGCTGAATGAAACGATTCAGCACCGCTCCCTGAAGCGTAATGTAAGCTATAAACACCTGGTAAAGCTGGAGTGCTACAAGCTTAGCAAACACCTGCTGGGCATGGAGGAGTACAAACCTTTTAAAGCGTGGTGGTAATATGTATGTGATCCTGGTATATGATATTGGGGAAAGGCGGGTTGGCAAAATGCTTAAATTATGCCGGCAGTACCTGAACTGGATACAGAACAGTGTATTTGAAGGGGAGATTACAGAGGTAAAGTTAAAGGAGCTGATACACCGGGCCGGGGAGATAATGGACAAGGAGCATGACAGTATTATTACCTTCACCAGCCGGAATGAGAAATGGCTGGAAAAGCAGATTGTAGGCAGGGAGCATAATAAACTTGATACTTTTTTGTGAGCCTATAGTTGTCGGAGGCACCCCGTGGGTATGCCAGTTGCTCTTTGACATATTGGGAAAAAGATCAGAATCATCACAAACAGAGCCATATATAGCAGGTTGTCGGTGTAAATAGCGTACCGGGTTATTTCACACCGACAACCTTTTTATGCAAAATTGAATACATTTGATAATGTAAAAGCCTTAAAAAGAGGTTTTTTTAGTCGTCGATGCGGCGGCTTTTAATCGTACAAGAGTTGAATTGAAACTAATAGTATTCCATTTATCCCTCTCCAGCGAATTTTTCTTTTAATCGTACAAGAGTTGAATTGAAACCAAATTAAAATAAACAAACATGAAAGAGACAAAAGTCTTTTAATCGTACAAGAGTTGAATTGAAACAAGAAAGCTCTTCTGAAAGCGAACAACTAATAGTTCTTTTAATCGTACAAGAGTTGAATTGAAACTACATTATAGCAAATGTAAGTATCACACCACGGATACTTTTAATCGTACAAGAGTTGAATTGAAACCAATTGATACAATAAACCTTAGCAAAAAAGTATATGCTTTTAATCGTACAAGAGTTGAATTGAAACTGATAACAGAATTAGGACACAAGGGAACAGAAAACACTTTTAATCGTACAAGAGTTGAATTGAAACTTCCATATAGCAGTCCCGGATTTAGCCCCGCTTTTTCTTTTAATCGTACAAGAGTTGAATTGAAACGAGTACTGTTGCTTACTTCTTTTTTCTCTTCTGTCTTTTAATCGTACAAGAGTTGAATTGAAACTGGTTTCACTACGGTCGAAGGTTATGCAACGGATACTTTTAATCGTACAAGAGTTGAATTGAAACTAGAGGTGGAAAAAGAAAACGCATACCTGGACTGGGCTTTTAATCGTACAAGAGTTGAATTGAAACTAGATGTATCCGGAACGAATACGGTAGCGGTAAACGCTTTTAATCGTACAAGAGTTGAATTGAAACTTGTTTTGCCAGGGACTGCCCTTGCCGAGTACGTATCTTTTAATCGTACAAGAGTTGAATTGAAACGTCAATAAAACTTACTATCAGGTGGCAACATGGGATGCTTTTAATCGTACAAGAGTTGAATTGAAACGAAATGGAAAGAAGTCGCTGAATACTTCATAGCACTTTTAATCGTACAAGAGTTGAATTGAAACAAAG
>DAOLFI010000874.1:0-2032 GCA_035326385.1 Niabella sp. | reverse complement strand
CCCATTGCAGCCTTTATCCCTATATAAACCATTTGTTTTGTTTTTGCCTCTAATCCCGGTGACTTTTTTAACGCTTCAATCAGTCCGTCAAATGCTGCTGCTACTTCCGGGGCCTCTTTTTGAAAAATTTCAAGGGGGTTCATACTTTTTATTTTATCTTATTAATGTCTGGCCCATAAAACTGCCGGGCTATTGGATTTAAGTCTTTGGCTGTAATGTTTGTTGCTATAGTTTCAGATCGTTTCTTATTAACCGGTCTTTTACGAATGAAACTATATAAGATCAATCCTGTAATAATTGCTGCTATGGCTATTGCTGTGGGCATAAAATGGGTAACAGCTTGTTGATACCTCTCACAAAGCTACATAAATATCCCAAGTGCCGGCCGGCATAAATTTCCTGCATCAGTACAAACACATCTGATGTTGAGGGCTTCTTTGCTTTATGTTACTCCTTACGGATTTTTTTAATGAGTTCGCTCTTATTTTTCCAATCATCTTTCCAAC
Organism: Niabella sp.; assembly: GCA_035326385.1. Classification (GTDB taxonomy): domain Bacteria; phylum Bacteroidota; class Bacteroidia; order Chitinophagales; family Chitinophagaceae; genus Niabella. The sequence continues at coordinate 1,526 of DAOLFI010000874.1, read as the reverse complement.
CCGAATGGTTGTAATGATTATAAGAATAAATAACTTTCTGGTTAAAGTGGCTCAAAAGTCAATTTGGTTGTCATATTGTCCAATGGCTATCGGGAGATGAAATATTGATACCAAAATCGTTAGCCTTCGACACGTTGTTAATGACAAGAATTTTAAATAAATGAAAATCAGTGTCGTCCTGAGCCTGACGAAGGGCATTGGTAATCCATCGCTCAAGGCTTCGTCAAGCTCAGCCTGACAATGCTTCTTGTCATTTCAATGAACTTAATTTCTTTATTATTTGGGCCTCAGGCTGACACACTTTAGGAGACAGCTTCTTTTCTGCTTTTAACCAGCTGTTTCACCTCTGTTGATTATCGAAATAAATTGCTGATAGTTTATTGGTTTCATACCAGCCAGGTCCATAAAATACGCTGTTTGCCAGGCTTTGGTTTTTACCGCTTGTTTGTTTGGAGCAGTATCCCAACCGGTATATACCCTGAAACCGCGTTTTCCTTTACTATTGCCGGTTGTTAATATTTTCCTTTTGGCCTAAAATATATTTAGGGAAAAGAAAAAATCCAAACGCTTGCTCTTGCCCGGCTGCAATCAAATAAAAATCGAAATCGTCGTTTGTGCTGAACGGTTCAGTTTGGTTTTGGGTATTTCGCTTCCATAGTGTTACAAACTGCCCTGTCTTTTTGGGTGTGATCTTTGCCTTCCGGTATTTTACATTCCAGCGCCCCATTTGAAAGCTGCATCCCATATAGGCAGCACATTCGGGATCTTCAGTGATACCGGATATCTTCAGGCCGCTTATTTTGAATATCGCTTTTTCTACCCGTTTTAATTCGTCCATCATTGTTTCAATGGTCCTTACAGTACTGCGCCTCCAGTTTTTTTCGGAATCCGGAGACTTTTGCAATATAGTTGAATATACCCAAAAGCGGCGCCAGCAACACGCCGGCGCCGGCCGGGCGCATATCGCTTATGGTGGACACTACCGCTAATGCCAGCAGGCTTTTCGGCATCCCCTTGTCATCAGTTTTATTGTCGCCTGCAAGGCCATATAAAATACGCAGGGCATTCTCAAATCCTTCAGAGCCTGGAAGAATTACAGTAGTAAAAACAACAGGCGCCACAGATTCGTTTGAAAAACGGTGCACCTGCCCTTTTTCTACTGTAAGCTTTTGGCCGGGTGCAAGAGATATGGTTTTGTGCTTTAGTGTTATGGTTAGCGCTCCTTCAACCATAACAAAGGTTTCCGAAAAATTTCTGTGATAATGCAAAGGAGTGCCGCCGCCCGGCATTAAGGTAACCTGCAAAGTGGTAATACGACCACTGGTAGCCACAGCAGTTTGCATAAACGTTACCTGGTCTTTGATGATGGGGTTAATGATTGTTTTATTCATGCCGCAATGCTAACAGAAAGAAATGAAGACTTTTTTGTTCGTAGATATAGAGCAGATTCCGGCTACATACAGCAGGTTTTGTTGCCTGTTTAAATAATTACGATGCACCCTTTTGTCTTCAATGCATTCACCTGT
>DAOLFI010000873.1:0-2035 GCA_035326385.1 Niabella sp. | reverse complement strand
CTTGCCCAACAATTTATATACAAACCTGTTAAAAACTATAGAAATATGGAAGTAATGGACCCAATGATACAAAAGAACCCGGTTACGGAAAAGATGTGGTGGAAAAATGATGAAAGCGAGCAAATACTGAATCGCGGTTATTTGCTGAAAGGCGAATCGGTAGAAGGCGCTATTGAACGCGTGTGCGCTGCGGCTGCACAACGTTTATATAAGCCTGAGCTGAAAGAAGCGTTTATGGAAATGGTGGAACGCGGCTGGATGAGCCTTAGTTCTCCTATCTGGGCCAACATGGGTACTGAGAGGGGCCTGCCTATTTCCTGCTTTAACGTGCATGTACCCGATCATATTGAAGGTATTACCCATAAGCTGGGCGAAGTAATTATGCAAACCAAAATTGGTGGCGGTACCTCTGCTTACTTTGGCGATCTCCGCGGCCGTGGCAGCTCGGTTACCGACAATGGTAAGAGTAGCGGTGCGGTAAGCTTTATGCGTTTATTCGACACCGCAATGGACACCATTTCTCAGGGAGGTGTGCGCCGGGGTGCCTTTGCTGCTTACCTGGATATTGACCATCCGGATATTGAAGAGTTTCTGCAGATCAAAAATATTGGTCATCCTATTCAAAACCTGTTCTTTGGCGTTTGTGTACCCGATTACTGGATGCAGGACATGATTGAGGGAGATAAGCAAAAACGCGATATATGGGCCAAACTGCTGGAAAGTCGCCAGCAAAAAGGCCTGCCTTATATTTTCTTTACCGATAACGTAAACCGTAACAAACCACAGGTATATAAAGATCAGAACTACATGATCAATGCAAGCAATCTTTGCTCTGAGATCATGTTGCCGTCTACCAACGATGAATCGTTCATTTGCTGCTTATCATCCATGAACCTTGAGTTGTATGATGAGTGGAAAGATACAGATGCAGTTCGGTTGGCTATCTTTTTCCTTGATGCGGTATTACAGGAGTTTATTAATAAAACTGAGGGGAACCATTACCTGGCCAGCGCCAACAGGTTTGCCAAACGTCACCGAGCCTTAGGTTTGGGCGTATTGGGCTGGCACTCTTACCTGCAGCGTAATATGATACCGTTTGAAGGTTTACGCGCCAAACAATTGACATCGAAAATATTTGCAGACATTAAGGAAAAAGCCGACAAAGCCACTATTGACCTGGCCCGTATTTACGGAGAACCTGAAGTATTGAAAGGTTACGGGCGCCGCAATACTACCACACTGGCTATTGCTCCCACTACTTCTTCTTCTGCCATCCTGGGACAAACCTCCCCGGGTATTGAGCCATTCAGCAGTAACTATTATAAAGCGGGATTAGCTAAAGGCAACTTTATGCGCCAGAACAAATACCTGAAACAATTGCTGGAACATAAAGGCATTGATAACGAAGATACCTGGCGCAATATTATGCTGAATCACGGTAGCGTTCAAAATCTTTCTGAGCTTACTAAAGAGGAGAAGGATGTGTTCAAGACCTTTAAAGAGATCAGCCAGTTAGAGATCATTCAGCAGGCTGCTATACGCCAGCAATATGTAGATCAAAGCCAGAGCCTGAACCTGAATATCCCAAGTAACCTGCCTATCAAGGATGTAAACAAATTGATGATTGAGGCATGGCAGTTAGGTGTTAAGACCCTGTACTACCAGCGCAGTCAGAGCGTTTCGAAAGAATTAGTAACAAGTTTGGTTACGTGTACAAGCTGCGAAGCGTAAGAGATACAAAATATAATTTTTATAAGCGGGCTGATAGTCCGCTTATTTTTTTATATTCTTATTTGTATATCACTCTTCTCGCGTCAGTCTCCTGACTGGTGCGTTCCTGTTTACTACCTAAAGCAAGTAACATCTATGCACAGGTCGGCCCTTGCACATTATCATGCGACAGACCTGCGCAAGGAAAAATGACAAATGGTTTGTTTGATAATTAAACTCGTTTGTAAGCAAATATTCACAGATGATTTGCCAAGCAGAGCGCTGATAGTAATTCCCGCCGGAAATAGCCGGCAACAATTTCCGG
>DAOLFI010000055.1:0-9965 GCA_035326385.1 Niabella sp. | reverse complement strand
AAAGCTCCGGCTGGATCAGAATTATGAGCTGGTTGACGCCCCCTCTAAAGCCCAGTTAGTCCTTTATCTCAACTATACAAATGAAGAAGGCGGCAGTTACGTATTTAGCTGGGCACGTCCGCTTTTAGAACAAGGCGGCACTCCTTCTTTTTATCGCCAGTATGTAAAAACCACTCAACTGCCCGTCAGCAGCGGGGAAATTGCAGCGCTGACAGACGAGTTGTATGAAATGACAACCCGGCTGGCACAACAATATACAGGTGTATGGATGAACGATCATCCAAAGAAGAAGCTATAACAAGTAGCAGGTAACAGTATATTGTCTAACTAACTTTGTAATGACAAGGAAAATCAGCGTCCCGCCTTTGCCCAGCTATCTTTTAAAGTAGCGGTACGGTTAAATACCAGCTTATCTTTGGAGCTCTCTTTGTCCGGCACAAAATATCCTTTACGCAGAAACTGGAAGCGCTCCTCAAGCGTAGCCTCTTTTAAGGCCGGTTCGGCCAGGGCGCAGGGTACAATTTTAAGAGATCCTGAATTTAAATAGGATTGAAAATCACCGGCTTCGCCAGCGGGGTCTTCCACCGTAAACAGCCTGTCGTACTCGTTTACCTGTATAGCAATATGATCTTTGGCATTCACCCAATGCAGGGTTCCTTTTACATGAATACCGGATGTATCTGCACCACTTTTGCTTTCAGGAATATACGTACAGTTCAGCTGCATAACAGCGCCGGACTCATCCTTCACTACCTCATCGCACTGAATAATATAAGCATGTTTTAAACGTACTTTCTGACCGGGTGCCAGCCTGAAATATTTTTTGGGCGGATTCTCCATAAAATCCTCGCGCTCTATGTACAGCTCATTGCTGAAGCTGATCTCCCTGTGGCCACTATTAACATCTTCCGGATTGTTTTCTGCCAGTAACATTTCACTATCCTGGCTATAGTTGGTAATCACTACTTTTACCGGGTCAAAAACCACCATCCTTCTTAAAGCGATCCTGTTCAGGTGCTCACGCGCACAAAATTCCAGCAAACCTACATCCACCATATTCTCACGTTTCCCCACTCCTATCCTTTCACAAAAATCGCGGATGCTTTCAGGTGTATAACCCCGGCGCCGGTAGCCTGCTATGGTTGGCATGCGGGGATCATCCCAGCCAATAACATGTTTCTCGTTCACTAATTGCAACAGCTTTCTTTTGCTGGTTACTGTATGACTCAAATTACGCCTGGCAAATTCATATTGCTTGGAAGGGAATATTTCTAACTTTTCAATCAGCCAGTCATACACTTCACGGTGCGGTATAAATTCCATGGTACAGATAGAATGCGTGATCCCTTCAATAGAATCACTTTGGCCATGTGCAAAATCATACATGGGATAAATACACCATGTATCTCCTGTACGATGGTGATGAGCATGCTTGATCCGGTAAATAATGGGATCACGCATCAGCATGTTAGGCGAGACCATGTCTATTTTAGCACGCAGCACTTTCTCGCCATCAGCATATTTTCCGGCACGCATATCAGCAAACAGCTGCAGGTTTTCTGCTATACTTCTTTCTGCATATTGATTGCGGCGACCGGGTTGTGTTGGTGTTCCTTTCTGCTCCGCAATCTCTTCGCTGCGGCTGTCATCTACATAAGCCAATTCTTTCCTGATCAGTTGCTGCGCATACTCATACAATTGCTCGAAATAATCGGAAGCATACAGTTCATGCTTCCATTCAAATCCCAGCCATTTAATATCTTCCTTAATACTCTCCACATATTCTGTATCTTCTGTAACAGGATTGGTATCATCGAAACGAAGATTGGTTCCCCCGCCATATTTTTGAGTTAATCCAAAATTCAGGCATATACTGCTGGCATGACCAATATGCAGGTAACCGTTTGGCTCCGGCGGAAAGCGGGTCATGATTGACTGATATTTACCAGCCGCTAAGTCATTCTCTACAATCTCTTCCAAAAAATTGAGGCTTTTTTCTTCCTCCACATGCTTATCTGCGCTCATATAATTTTTACTTGGGTAACGGCAAATTTAACTTTTTAAGCGGATTTGCAGAGGACAATCTTTTTCCCGGGTACACAAATATTTTTCACGTTAAGCAGTGATTAATTGACATAGCCCATTGAGTGTTAAAAAATTACACTCATAATCGTATCTGCTTAACGTCCGTTCCCTGTGCGATATTTAACGATCGAACCGAAAGATTTCAACTTATAGCGATCAGAAAGGATTTCGTCCTGTAAAATGTCCAGCTGCTTCCGGCGATTATCCCTGGCCTTTGCAATGAAACTAAATACATAGTCAACCATGTCTATGGCCGCTTTGGCAGTTAAAGGAGTTAAAGTGGCGCTTTTCAATTTAGCACTCCCTGCTGTCGTGTTTTCATTTACATTTCCATTCATTGCCGCATCTATTTTTGAAAGAAATCCTTTTGACAAGGAGTCAATATTAATCGCGTTGGAGCTAATGCAGTTCAACGCTTTATTTTTATTGTCATTATAGCGAATACAGTTGATCAAACGTTCTTTAAAAACAGCATAAGCCAGGTCCATTTTCCCATATTCGTTTTGCACCTCAAGATAGGTCCTGTACCATTTTGGACTTCCGTTCCCCTGCTGAAGGATATCATTAAAAAGGACAAGCTTGTTCTCTACTAAAGTTTTAAAAGCAGTAAGGGCTATAAAACCCGACTCAGGGGAACCTGTAGTCTTGCCTGTAGTATGTTGAGCATTTAATGTAACACATCCTGTAAAAAACAATGCCAGTAAAAATTTCATGTTCTGATAATTTTACCAGTTATCGTAAAAGATGTACAGATGTCATCAAAAACTAAGCGCTTTATTTCACCTTATACTCAAAAAGGTATGATAGAAGGCGCTTCGCCGTACTAACAGTTTCTTTTTTTGTAAGTGGATACCCCTCGTTAGTAATTGCATAAGCTGCAATCAGCACAATGAACATTCCTTTCATGACAATGGCTTTTGAATTGCTATTTAATAATGTATTCATAAGTGGTAGTGTACACGGTACTGTTATCGGAGTTGCTCCGGCTGCTGGTTACAGGGTAGCCATCGCTGTTAGCTTCGTAGGTATAGGTGTAGGTTACAGGCCTTGCAGCAACACCATTATTATAATTGGTGACTACATAGCTTTCTGTAGCAAAATCGCTTTTATTCAAAAAACTAACCTGACCGGTTCCGGAATAAACATTTTTTACGGTTTTGCTGTATACGTATTGGTATTCCTGCACAAGAGTACCTGAACTATTATAGGTTTTGTAGGATGCAACACTTTTTTTATCGGCACTCGAGGTGTATACATATTTAGCACCACTGGGCAACACTTCTTCCGCCCTGTCGGCGTAATAGTTGTATTGGTACCATGTGCCCTTAGCTCCATCATTGCCATATCCCTGCTTTGTAGCCAGCCTGCCTTGTGCATCATAGGTATATTCCCAGCGGTTACTGCCCAAATTGGGATAGCGAAGGCGGGTCATATTTCCTTTACTGTCATAATCGTAAACGATCGCAATTTCTGAACTACGGCCCTTATCCTGTATTTGTCCGGTAAGGCGATCCTGATCATCCCAGGTATATTCATTTATGCCGGAATATGTGCCGGACACTGTACTGGTACGGCTCAGCAGGTATTTCTTTTCAGGCTGCTTTACATCTTCTTTATTTTTGGAGCAGGAAAATAATGTGCCTGCTATCAATAGTAAAACAAACAGGTATTTCATTTCTTTTGATTTTTTATTAAATAGAACGTTTACAGAAAAATGAACCTAAAATTCAAGCGTGGCGTTTACTGTTTTTTTCTCACCATCCTTTGTAAACAAAACCAGGTCTTTTATTTCTACAGTATGATTATTCACTGTAATACTGCCCGTAGATTTTCCGGTTCCGGTAAATAGTTTTTGATCCAGCCCGTTGCCCACACCCTCTAATGAAACAGCTACAATGCCGGGTTCGGGCTCGGTCATTGGCAGGGAAGAGCCTCCATCATATATTTTCAGGTTGGGATTGGTGGTAGCGTCTTTCTCATTTAGAAACGTAACCTGTAATAATTCAAAGTTGGCATTTGCCGGATCATCGCTTTCGTTGTGCTGGCATAATACAGAAAAATTACCCTTTTCCCTGTCGCCAAAATACTGGGTTTGTATTTTGCCGCTCACCTCTTTACCGTCAAAACTAAATTTGCCGGTTTTGTCTTCTTCATCATTAACGGTAAGCCCGGCTTCGGCAACTTTTTCTGTTACAGTATCATTTACCTTTTCACCTGTATCATCACCGCAGGAAAATAACAGGGCAGAAGCAATAAGCGCTGGCAGCATTACTCTTTTCATGTGCATTGTTTTATTGTTTTTGAATGTTTATATAAAAATAAATTGCACAGGTGCGTGCACGCAAATACAACCGACGAACGGCAATTGAAAATCGATGAAGGAAGAGTAAATGTAGAATGCTAAGTTCAGCAAAGGACAGTTGCTTCTGACTTTGGACTTTCCGTCTTTCGGTCTTTCTGACATTCCCGACTATTTCAAGATGGCTGAGCATTGCTTCAAACCAGTATCAAATATCAAGTATCAAATCCTGTATCCTGCACGGTTTTGTACATCGTATATATTACATCGCACATCATCTAAATGCCACCGTTGCATTAACCGTCTTGCTGTGCTCATCAAGGCTAAAGAGCTTCAGGTTCTTTAATACCAGCTTATTGCCTTCTACTGATATGCTGCCGGTTGATTCTTCTTGGTAACAAACTCCTGACTGCCAAGCTTAGCACCAGACAAAGCAATATGCGCTTCACCCGGCTTCATAAAGTAAAAACCTTCGGCAGGTTTTAACGATCCCTTTACCTGCGCTTCGCTGGCAAATGTGGCTTGTAGCAGAGCGTAAGGTTCATCCTGCTGACAAACAATGGAAAAACCATCTTTGGCTTTATCTCCAAAATACTGAGTAGAAACTTTACCTGAATAAGTAAAGTCACCGACAGAAAAACCTGCTGTTTTACCAGAGGGCGTATTCAGCTCCAATGCCTGATCCGCAGCGTCTTTAATAATTGCATCGGCCGGTGTGGTGCTTTTATTTTCCTTGCAGGAAACTATTAGCACAGCAAGCAGTAATATTGCTGAAACATTTTTCATATTCCCTGGTTTATATTGTTAAGTAATTTATTCTCCATACAAACCTAAGAGCTAATACCCTACCTTTAAAATATAACCGATGAAAGGAATTGAAAAACCGACAAAGGGAAGCTGGACTGTTACACAGGTAATGAAATAGTAGCAATGGTCCTATTATCAGAAGGGTTAGAAAAGGAAATGCCTGCGTTTATTTTTTGAGCCAGCTCATGAGTAATATGTAAACCAAGCCCTGACCCTAATACCGCATTTTGCCAGTCAGCAATAGCTTTTTCATAGTCCTGCTGTGAGAAAGGATTGCCATCATTTTCAATAGTAATCAGGCAGGCATGGCTAAGCTGTGCAGCCGAAATGCAGATTGCACCATTATTGGGTGATGCTTTTATTGCATTTTGCAGAAGATTGCGAATAATGGTTTGCAGATAATACAAATCTGTTTCAATTATAATACTTTTTGTTATATCATTTTTATAGCGGATATTTTTTGTTGCACTGCTTAGTTGCAGCAGGCTTTGACAGGAGGTTACCAGTTCTGCAATACTTACCGGCTGTGTTTGCGTCTTAAACTCGCTCATTTGAGTTTTACTCCACAACAAAAGATCTTCCATTGTTTCAAGCAAAGAACCGGTTGCCTCCTGGATATTACTACTTAAAGTTTGTTTTTGCTGCCCGCTTAATGCACCAGGATTTAGCTGCTGGAGTTTTAAAAACTGGTACACCTGGTTAATGGGCGAACGCAGGTCGTGGCCGATAATACCGAATAGTTTTGCCTTGGTTTGATTAGCCGCATCCAACTGCTGGTTTAAGGTGGTGAGCGTTTTATTTTTATTATCTAACAATGAAGCCGTCTTTCTTTTGTTTCTGTAAATAATCAAAAGCAATACAGCAATCAAACCCAGCAATAAAAGCCCTGCAACCATCCATAAGCGCTGTTGGCGTGCTGCATCCAATTCTATATCCTGGCGTTTTATCTGTTGCTGTTTACTTTTGTTCTGATAGATCGCCTCCATTTCTGAAATGTTTGATGATACCTTTTGTGTAGTAAGTGTATCTGCAATAAGGCAATAGTTTTTAAAATTTTCAAGCGCGGCGGCAGTGTTGTTGGTCATGATATTGGCTTCCGTCATGGCTTTCAGCAAGTCGGCATATTGCTCCCTGCTGTATTTGCCGGCCACGGGTTGCGCCATGTTGTAATACCGGAGCGCGGCGTTATAATCTTTCAATGCCATGTAATAATCGCCATAAGCAAGGTGCACGGAATAAAGCATAATTTCTTTATTATCCTGTTTCGCCAGTACATCAGCTTTTCGGATATATTCCTTAGCTGTTGGATGATCATTTTCTTTGAGCGACAACGCTGCTATTTCCAGGTTGGAAGATACTGCCTCAGACCACGCGCCGGGCGCTTTGGCAATGGTTTGGTGCAGCAGGTCATAATATTTCCTGGCATGCTGCCGTTTGCCCCACATAGCATAACTACGGACAAACTTTCCATACGCTGTAATGTCCACCGGAATGGAAATACCCAGATAAGGGCTTGCTGCTTCCAGGTATTCCAAAGCCTTTCCAGGCTGCTTCAATTGCAGGTAAATTTCGGCTACCATCATCAGCTTAACTGCATAATCGGTTTTTATTTTGGGGACAGACGTTGTATCCACCTTTGTCTTATGCAGTTCAGTGCTTTTAAGAAAGTAATTAAGCGCAATGGTATAATAACTTTTCTGTTGCTGATTGTACAGCCCCATATTATAATAAATATCACCTTTGTTCTTTAATGTATCTACCGTTTCAACTAAATATTTTAATTGCTGAAAAGCCCGGTCGGCCTCGGCCTGCAGCCCCATATAATGATAAATGGAAACAAGATTACCTAAAGATTTGGTGCTTAATTCTATTAACCTCCCTTTTTCCGCCGCCGAATATGCTTTTTCAAAGTAAATACTTGCCGAATCAAACCGCTGTTTATAATAATAACCTAAAGCTATTGCCTGGCTGAAAAGATACTGATCAGCATATTCATTTTCAGCAGTAAGGGTAAGCCCCGCTTTACCATCACTGATAAGCGCATCAAAACTTTCAGGTTTGCCGGAAAAAGTTGCCTGTATTTGCTCAACAGATTGCTTTTTTTCCTGTAACAGGGATTGTTGATCCCCGCTTTGGGCCTGCGCACAGCACAGAACACACAAAACCAATAATGTGGTAAGGAGTGATGGGATATACATGGCAGTTAGAGGTTATTAAGTTTATAGTTTTAGCTGAGCCATTCCGGTCCGGTATGTTTTGCCTATAGGAATGGCCCTATCACCACATATTATGCTATTCCCGGCAATACGGTTTATTTTGTAACACGCCACCGCATAGCTGCGATGCACCCTCAAAAATTGCTCAGCAGGCAGCTTTTCCAGGAAGCCTGTAAGCGTTGTTAAGGTAAGATAGTTTTTCTTTTCTGTCACCACTTTAGTATAGTCCTGCATGGCTTCCAGGTAAATAATTTCATGAATGGGCAGTTTTACCTGCTGGTGGCCCTCTTTAATTACAATAGATGCTCTTTCAAAAAGTACTTCATAAGCCGCCGCTTTCTGCTTCATTGTCCAGTATTCATGCAGCCTTTTAGCGGTTGCTGCAAAGCGCTCTTCCGTAAGCGGCTTTAGAATATAGTCAAAAGCGGAAAGCTCAAACCCGTTTAAGGCAAACTCTGGATGAGAAGTAATAAAAATGGCAACAGGTACCTGCTGCCTTATAGCGCGCAGCAATTCAACTCCAGTTAGTTCCGGCATTTCAATATCTAAAAAAACCAGGTCGGGTTTTAATTCTTTAACCGCTACAAGGCCTTCACCGGGTGTATTATAATATCCGGCATTTTTTAAAAAAGAAAAAGAAGAGGCATACTCCTGCAACATTAACTGGTCCAGGAGGTTATCGTCTATTGAGATGTAACGGATGGGAGGTTCCATTGTAATAGAGCAGTAATTCGCTCAAAAATAGGTTTTTAAATACATATTCTTTATCCTTTAAACTTCTCTTATATATTTAATTATTATCTTTAACCAGGAGGGATCTTTGACGTTCCGCTTTACGGAGTATTCATGGTCTTTTATGTATTTTTGGTCTGTTCAAAGAAAACTTTGGAGAAAAATTTAATGTGGTAGGATCTCAGGAATTGTCAAAATTTAAAAAGCTGAAAAATGTCATTACTCAATCAAAATAACAAGAAAGGAAAAAAGGGCAATAAAAAAGTTGATAATAAACAAAGCAGCAGCTCTAAATTTGCTCAAAAACCTCAAGCAAATACGTTTGTCAGCAAACAGCAGAATACCGGTTCTCAAAGAGGAAGCTAAAAAAGTAGACAGAGGGCAGTTTATAGTTTGTAGTCTAATAATTCAATTATCATCTTTCCCTAATCAAACTTTTCCAGCATTTCAAAATGTTTCCGGGCTGCCTGTAAATATTTACGGCCTCTTTTGTACGACCAGTAGGGATGTCCGTTCTTTGCATTATACCGGCTTATTTTATATAAGACCTTCCAGTGATGCAAAATGGTTTTATAGGCTTTGCCAAGGCTCATGCCACAATCATAAATATGATTGGGCTCTGCCCCTGCCCCGTTATATTCAAGAATAGTAAAATTTTTTCCCTGTTTCAGGTCTTCAATAGTATTTGCTTTTATATCATAACGTCCATAAAAGAACCCGGTATGCCTGCTTAGCTCATCAAATATACCTGTCAGGTTTTCATTGATCTCTTTTTCAAGATTGGTAAACTTAGCTCCCCTGTTATGGTTGCCGGCAAAAGACAAATAAAATATTTCACCTTCAGGTATCACCCGCTCAAACCTGTGGCTATGCCTGTGCTCCATTTCAGCCTTACGGTGCTTTGCCTGCGGATGCTTTTCTATCAGCTCTTTTAAGGAGCTCACACCATCTCCCTTCACCTGCAACAGTTCTTTATGTATAAACCCCGATACTACACCCTTTTGTTTCCAGGGATAGCGATAATAAAATATGCTTACTTCTTCTGCATAATTTACCTTTTCCTGTACAATATACCTTACAGGTATGCGCGCGTGGTATTTCTTTAGCTGTTCCTCGCTTTCAATAATCCGGAACAGGATACCTTTCATGCCCACGTCGGGCTTTACCACAAACGGATACTCAAACCCCGCTTCACGTACCCGGTTTAACAGCTCTTCAAAAGCAATGCCCTGTTTAACGTAAATAGTTGTAGGAACAACATTTTGCGGCAGCAGGTTATACATTTCCTTTTTACTTTCGCCTTCAAATCCGCCAAATGTGATCCTGGGATTGGAAGGTGTAAAGAACCATAAAGAACGGCTTTTAATGCAATACCAGAGCCATACCGGCGAAATGGGCGCATACAAAACATTAAAATGCCACAATTCCCAGTTAAAAAGGGTTTCAAAAAATTTCCTGATTTGCATGAATATTCAGCAAATATAAAAGGCCGTGTAATAAAATGAATTAATTTTATCCGGAACAGGCAAAGTATGCTTTTTTGCCTGCAATAAAACACGACTATGCAAGTACCCACAGCAGCTGAAATATTTGCAAATGGCGAAACCCCTGAAATATTGTTTTGGGTGGGATGCGCAGGCAGCTTTGACCAGCGCGCCCAAAAGATAACCAAAGCATTTATAAAAATTTTAGATGCTACAAAAACCAAATATGCCATTCTGGGCAAAGAAGAAATGTGCACGGGAGATCCGGCAAGGCGGGCCGGTAATGAGTTCCTGTTCCAGATGATGGCCTGGCAGAATATACAGGTACTTAATGGGTACGGT
>DAOLFI010000872.1:0-2044 GCA_035326385.1 Niabella sp. | reverse complement strand
TCAAGCAGTTAGCCTTCGACAAGCTCAGGCTGACAATACTTTTTGGTCAGCCCCATTTAATAATTCACCGCATAATCTTTGGGAAAAGGCTTGCCGCTCCAGGCTTTTAACTGCGTCCATTCAGTAAAAGGTGCTGACCAGAACTCGTGTGATGCAGGCAATCCTAACGATAAAAACACAAGCGCTGTAACATACATGCTGCCGGTATTAGAGTAATAATCAGCAAGGTCTTCCTGTTTGTCGCCCACCAGGCCCATAGTAAGCCAGCCGTCTTTTGTAAAGGTAGACGGTATAAACATCCGTTTCATTACTTTGGTTAGTGCACATCGCACCTGGGCCGGTTTGATCTCTTCAGGAAGCGCATCTTCCAGCGCCAGCTTAACCAGTGGCTGGAATGCACCTACGCGGTAAGTAGAGGAGCGTCCCACAACCAGGTATGTGCCTTCAGGCGAAATATATCTTTCTAAAAAAGACCCATAACGCTGCATTCTCCTGTAAGCGTTTTCATACTCTTTTTTCTCCCTTCTGCCTTTGGCTACATTTACTTTTAAAACATCTACCAGCATAGGATGAATAACATACCCGTTATAATGGTCAAAGTGGAAACTATCCCCATCGCTGTACCAGCCATCACCTACGTACCATTTCTGTATCTGATCAATAGCATTGTCTATCCTTGGCGCTTCAATAGCTTCACCAATACTTAATAAAAAACTTTCTATAATAGCTGCAAACAACAGCCAGTTGCTTTTAAAAGGTTTTATCCTGCGTATATTAGTGAACTCGTAAAGATATTGCTGTTTTGTTTTTTCACTTAAGGGCTTCCACAGGGCCTCCGGGGCATATAAAAAGCCCTGGGCAATATGTGCTGCATCCACCAGCACCTGGGGTGTTTTGCCATCGCCCCAGAAAAGATAATCCGGACTTTGCGGATCAACCGAATGCGCCAGGCTTTGGTGGGCCTGTTTTAGCAATCGTGCGCGAACTTTTCCTTCAGGCGTATCATCAACAGGCAAGGCCAAAAATGGGGCAATACCACCTATCAGCCGTCCGAATGCTTCCATATAAGCCACCTGCTTATTACGGTTATCCCACGTGGCGCTGTAAACAACCGGCATATTTTTGCGCAGTTCCCCTTTGCTCATATTCGATAAAAGAGGTGAAGCTATTTTGTCTAAAAGGGTTACCCAATAGGCCCTGTCGGTTTTAGGGTTTAAAAACGTTGAGTCCCTGCCTGTATCCGCAGCATTTGTTTTTGTAAAAGGCAGGGAGGCCGACATGCCTAATAATGATGACCACTTTAAAAAACTTCTTCTTTGCATAAATCTTCATTTATTTTTTAAAAGGATCGTAATAATTGATCCGCTCTTTGTCATATAAAAATAAAATGCTGTTTCAGGTTACCATTAAAAAGGATATAGTCTATCTTCCAATAATTCTTTTATTCAAGTATCAGCTCAATAACCGGAATAGGGGTGTCAGGTTTTTGTACCGGTAACTGCAGCATTACATCATTCTCTCCTGAAGTCTCAACGGTATGGCCTCCCGATATAGTGTTGGTAGAAAACCTGATCTCTGATCCATCCTGCAACAATTGAGCGTATTTAAACTTCCCCTTATACCCCTCCAGCAACAGGGTTTTGAACGGCCATTGCAGCACGTGGATATACAGACGTTTCTTTTCTGGATTATAGGTAAGCAGGCAATTAGCAGGCTTCTTAAATTGCCCGGGAGCTTCGGTACAACCATAAATTGCCCGGCCATTATATTTCATCCATTTACCCATTGCAGCCAGACGGTCCGATGCCCGTTCATCAAAGTTGCCACGCGCCGTAGGCCCTACGTTTAACAATAAGTTTCCGCCTTTGCTCACTGTTTCTACAAGCATTACCACCAATTGCTCAGGGCTTTTCCAGGAATGTTCATCCCGATAGTAGCCCCATGAGCCGGAGAAGGTCTGGCAGGTTTCCCAGGGTACTTTTACGCCGTTTACTTTTACCCATTCTGCGGGCATGAACTGCTCAGGAGTCTTGTAATCCCATCC
>DAOLFI010000871.1:0-2044 GCA_035326385.1 Niabella sp. | reverse complement strand
ATAATGCTCAGATCCCTTGCACCCATCAGTGAGAACTGCAACGTACGCGGAATAGGCGTTGCCGTAAGCGTCAGGCAATCAACCGTGGTACGGATAGTCTTTATTTTCTCTTTATGGGCTACACCAAATTTTTGCTCTTCATCTACAATTAAAACACCCAGGTCTTTAAATTTTACATCTTTCCCGATAATACCATGCGTACCAATCAATATATCAATCTTTCCTGCTTTTAATTTTTCAAGCGTTTCTTTTTTCTCTTTGGCAGATTTAAAACGGTTAATGAAATCAACAGTTACCGGAAATTCTTTTAAACGCTCACTGAAAGTTTTATAATGCTGAAATGCCAAAATGGTAGTAGGCACTAAAACGGCGGCCTGTTTGCCATCCACACAGGTTTTAAAAGCTGCACGAATAGCGACTTCTGTTTTGCCAAAACCCACATCGCCGCAAACCAGCCTGTCCATGGGTGATGAAGATTCCATATCCTTTTTTACATCGGCTGTGGCTTTGCTTTGATCCGGCGTATCTTCATAAATAAAAGAAGCCTCCAGTTCTGTTTGCAGATAAGTATCCGGCGTATGCGCAAAACCCTGCTGGGCCTTACGTTTGGCATATAACTTAATCAGGTCAAAAGCAATTTCCTTAACCCTGGCCTTGGTCTTTTCTTTTAACCGGTTCCATACATCGCTGCCCAGCTTATTCACTTTGGGCACACTGCCATCCTTACCTGTGTATTTGGCAATTTTATGCAGGGAGTTAATGTTGACGTACAGCACATCTTTATCCTTATAAATAAGGCGTACGGCTTCCTGCATCCTGCCGTTTACTTCCATCTTCTGCAAACCGCTGTACACACCCACTCCATGATCTATATGGGTTACATAGTCTCCCGGCTGCAGCTCGCGCAAGGTGCGCAGCGTAATGGCTTTATTTTTATTATAAGCTTGTTTAACCCTGTATTTATGGTACCGCTGAAAAATCTCATGATCCGTGTAACAAACCACTTTCAGGTCATCATCTATAAAGCCCGAATGTATCGAAAGCGGCACCGGGTTGAAAACCAGCTCTGCCTTCAGGTCATCAAAAATGGTTTGCAGCCTTTGCAGTTGCTTAGGGTTTTCCGAAAAAATATAGATGCTGTAATTTTTCTTTTCTTTTTCTTTCAGGTCTTTTATGAGCAGCTCGAACTGGCGGTTAAAGGCCGGCTGCGACCTGGTATTAAACTCAAATTCTTCTTTAGCCCCAAAGCTGTTTCCGCCAAAATGGAACACAGTCCGGCTTTGTATAGATTGTAAAAAGCTATCGGCTGATATGAAATCACCGGCAGACAAATCTTTCTTAAATAATTTATTTCCATCATCACTGCCGGATGAAGACTGAACAGAACCGCTAAATTCTAAAAAATACCGGAGCTCTTCTTCATTATCTTTCAATCTTTCCACACATAGCTCCTGATCCTGCAGCCAGATGGCGGTATTAGAGGGCAAAAAATCAAAAAGCGATACCCGCTGCTCCGAGGTGAACTGGGTATCTACATTCGGTATGATGGAAACGGAAAGCAACTTCCGTTCGCTTAGCTGAGTTTCAGGATCAATGATACGGATAGAATCCACCTCATTTCCAAACAGCTCAAATCTGTAAGGTTTTTCATTGCCAAAAGAATAGATATCAAAAATACCTCCACGAAGCGCATATTGTCCCGGCTCATACACAAAATCGCTTCTTTCAAAACCAAACTCGTCCAGCTTTAGCAGCAATCCGCCAACATCAATAGTGTCAGCTGTTTTGATATGGATCATATTTTCGGAAAGTGTTTCAGAAATAACCACTTTCTCAAATAAGGCCTCGGGATAAGTAACCAGTATTTTTCGCCTGGGGCCCACCCAGCCTCCCCCGGAGGGGACAGCGTATGTTCCTTCCTTTTGAGGGGAGGCTGCCAATTTTGTCAACGCTTCTGTCCTCAGCATTACATGCGACGCGTTGAGCAGCCTGTAATTCTTTTTGGTCTTAAAAGAAGAGGGAAAATAGAAAATATCCAGCGCAC
>DAOLFI010000870.1:0-2046 GCA_035326385.1 Niabella sp. | reverse complement strand
GATTTAACCATATAAGTTGGCTTAAAATCCGGCACCGCTTCTACGTAGTTAATAAATACCTGGTCCATGCCCGCTTTGCTGGCGCCAATGATATCCGCCTCCAGGTCATCGCCCAGCATAATGCTCTCTTTAATATTAGCTTTAGTTGCAGCTAACGCAAATTCAAAGATCTCTTTATTCGGCTTCAGGCTGTTGCTGCCTTCAGAAGTAATTACTTTATCAAAATAATGACTGATTCTGGAATTATTTATTTTGTGGTGCTGCACTTCTTCAAAACCATTGGTAATCAGATGCAGCTTATAATTTTTATTACTGAGGTACTGCAAAATTTCAATAGCATAAGGAAATAATACATTGCGGGTGGGGAGCATTTCCAAAAACCGGCTGCTCATTGCTTCTGCCAGCGCTTCATCACCAATTTTAAAGTCGAGCAGGGACAGGCGCATTCTTTTTACGCGCAGCTCTGCCTGTTTAATAAAACCATTCCTGTATCTTGTCCAAAGCATGGTATTGTGTGCAAGATAATTCCTGTAAAACAGGTCAAAATCGTGCACACCTCTTTCCGCAAGCTTTAATGTATCGTAAAGATCATGCAGGGTAAGCTTTGCGTTGGAGTCAAAATCCCACAGGGTATGATCCAGGTCAAAAAATAAATGTTTATACTGCATAGCATGTAAAAATAAAATACTAAATCTTAAATACAGAACTTTGCACGGTATGTTTATTGCTGGTAAGGAAAAGATAATATTATGAAGAATGTAATAATTACAGGGGCATCAAGGGGTATAGGCTTTGCCATTGCAGAAATATTTGCACAAAATGGTTATAGCCTTTGTATCACATCGCGCAGCGACTTTAAGCTATATAAGGCAATGGAAGCGCTTCAGACAAAATACCCGGGAGTTGCAATACGGGCTAAAGCTTTCGATCTTTCACAAAAAGAAAAGGCCATTGCTTTTGGTAACTGGTGCCTTGAAAATACATTGCCACGGATCCTGATCAATAATACCGGCCTTTTTGAACCGGGTAATATTAGTGACGAACCTGACGGAACGCTCGAAAGCCAGGTAGCTACCAACCTGTACAGCGCCTATTATACTACAAGAACCTTACTGCCTGCAATGAAGGAGCAGCAACAGGGACATATCTTCAATATGTGTTCTATCGCATCGTTAAAGGCATATCCCAACGGTGGCGCTTACAGTATCAGTAAATATGCCCTTCATGGATTTAGCACTAACCTTCGGGAAGAGCTGAAACCACATGGGATAAAGGTTACATCCGTATTCCCAGGCGCCGTACTTACAGACTCCTGGGAGGGTTTTGATAACAGCAAAAAAAGAATAATGGAAGCTGAAGATATTGCAAAGATGGTTTTTGCCGCGTCGCAGCTTTCCTTTGCGGCATGTGTGGAGGATATTATACTAAGACCCCAGTTAGGCGATTTATAACCACTTGTTTATTATAACCAGGATAGTGATGAGAGTACTTTTTTATATACTATTTATCTTATTGCCGGGCATTAGCAGAGCACAAAATGAAGATTACATTTCTTTACAGGACAGGCTCAAAAGCAATATTTTTTTAAAAGTTGAAGCAAGCAGCACCGATGTTTTCGTAGGTGAGCCTATCACCGTTACCTATAAGCTGTACAGCGCTATGGCTTCGGAATCGAATATTGTAAAAAGACCGTCTTTTGATGGATTTGATATAAAAGATCTTAGCGATGAAAATAATATGACCCCTGCACGAGAAAATGTAGACGGCGTTGTTTTTGATGTTCATACTATTTTGAAGCTGCAGCTTACTCCTTACAAAGCCGGGAGATTTACATTGGGAGCGTTAACTATGCGCAACCGTGTGAGGCTGGTGGATGCCAATGGTAAAGAAGACCCTATTCTGGATGGAGTTAACGAAGCCTATTCTTTAACCAATGGTTACTATAATTTACAGATAGCTTCTGTTCCGCTTACGGTTTTAGTCACTGCCCTGCCTGCTGCCTCACAACCCCAGGGTTTTGACGGTATAACAGGCGATTTCAAAATG
>DAOLFI010000869.1:0-2054 GCA_035326385.1 Niabella sp. | reverse complement strand
CCGCAGTAGTGGAAGCAAGCGGAAGGGGCGTTGTCCAGGTAGTAAAACCGGAAGATTCAGAAAGAACTATACGCTGCTCCCCCTCATCTTCTCCAATCCTTCCATTAGCGAAAATGGCATAAAATTTTCCCTTAAAAAAGGCTATGGATGGAGCATGCGCAAACTGCCAGTCGCCGGGACCGGGATCATAAATGGTTGCTCTTTCTACATTAAGCCTTGTAGCGTTATAGGCAAACAAATTAAAATTATTTTCAAATAGCTGAGCGTATGATACATGAATGAGGAGCAGAAAGAATATCGTAAATATCTTCTTCATATTTTAATTTTTTAATAATTAGAGAGAGCAGGTTAATTCCCTGCCATAATAATGAGGGCAATGCCAACCATGAATAGCAAGAACATCAGCGCAAGCTTGCCGTTTACATTTGCCTTGCTGCCTTTAAATTCTTTCCATATAAAAACACCCCAGAGCGCGGCTACCATTGTGGCGCCCTGACCTAATCCATAAGAAATGGCAGCGCCTGCTTTTCCGGCAGCTATTAAATTGAGCGAATTGCCCAATCCCCAGATCATACCGCCCAAAATACCGGTGAGATGGGTAGAGAAGTTTCCTTTGAAATAATCCTTATAGGAAACGGGGGCGCCTGTAAAAGGCTTTTTCATGAGCAAAGTGTTAAAAACAAAATTGCTTACAAATATCCCTGTTGAAAAAATGAATACTGCTGTATACGGGGTCATTTTTCCGGCCTCAGGAGACTGAAAATTATCCAGGTCCATAGAAGCCGCTATAAACCGGTAGAAGAAAGCCATCAGCACCCCGGCGATAACCGAAATCATAATGCCTTTCGTGGAACTTTTTTGTGCGTCACCTTTCAGCTTATAGGCCATCGCATTCAATATAATGGCAATAACGATAAGCGCTACGCCCAGGAACAAAAACAAAGGATCACCTTTTTGCGAGCCGATATAGTTTACAACTACACCCAGCACCAATGCTATACCCACACCAACGGGAAAGGCAACCGACATGCCTGCAATGGCTATAGCTGCAGACAGTAATATATTGGAAGCATTGAACACAATACCACCTATAAATGCGCTAAGCATATTATTGCCATCCGCCTGCTTCAGATCGGATAAAAAACTTCTGCCTTCGTTTCCAATGCTGCCTAAAGTGAAAGCTGCAATCAGTGAGAACAGCAGTACCCCAACAACATAGTCCCAGTAAAACAATTCATACCGCCAGGACCTGGCAGCCAGCTTTTGTGTATTACCCCATGAGCCCCAGCATAGCATAGTGATAAAACAAAATATTACGGCAAGTGCATAACTATCTACAATAAACATGGCAATGCAATTTTATAATTTGTATTTTTTTGAAAAAGCGTTTACACTAACGCCGCAAGCTCGTTGCGGTAAGGCACAGATTTTTGAGCCCCACGTTTTGTTACAGAAACAGCAGATGCCTGGCAGGCAAATGTTACCGCATCAATAAGGTCCATCCCTTCACTTAACCCTACCACTAATGCACCGTTGAACACATCGCCTGCTGCTGTAGTATCAACCGCTTTTACAGCAGGGGCTTTAATATGCGTAAACGTGTGGCCATCATAAAGCAAAGCGCCTTCCCTTCCCATAGTGATGATGACAACTGCAACACCTTTACCAGCTAATGCCCTGGCAGCTCTCCTGGCGCTAACAGGATCTGTAACCTCTATCCCGGTCAGCACCGTAGCCTCTTTCTCATTAGGCGTGATAATAGAGATCATTTTGTACAGCTCATCCGGAAGCGTTGCAGCAGGAGCAGGATTCAGCACGATAGGCACTTTGTTTTCAAAAGCGATTTTTGCGGCGTATGTAACCGTATCCAGGGGGATCTCCAGTTGCATCAATGCATATCCCGCAGTTGAGATGGCTTCACGGGCCTCTTCAATTTGCAGCTCGTTTAGCTGTGCATTTGCTCCGGGTGCGACAACGATAGTATTTTCAGCTGCATTATTTACTGTAATGATGGCCACTCCGGAAGCGCCTTCGCTATCCGTTTTTATATAAGA
>DAOLFI010000054.1:0-10078 GCA_035326385.1 Niabella sp. | reverse complement strand
GATGGATATCGGCATTTATGCCATTAATGGTTGCCGGTATATGGTAGGTGAAGAACCTGTTTGGGTAACAGCGCAGGAAACAAAAACAGATACTGTGAAGTTCAAACCCGGAGTAGATGAGACCCTGCAATTTCAGTTTGGATTTAAGAGTGGTGCAGCAGCTTCCTGTCTTTCATCCTATAATATGAATCACCTGGATCGCTTTTTTCTGAATGGCGAAAAAGGATTTGCAGAAATGAGGCCTTCAACAGGATATGGTCCTATAAAAGGCCGAACACATAAAGGTGAAATTCAGGCGCCGGTTGTAGTGCACCAGACAGTACAGATGGATGAAATGGCTGCTATTATTCTGGACGGGAAACAGCCTTTGATACCGGTAGATGGGGAAGAAGGCCTGCGCGATTTAAAAATTATTGAAGCGATTTATAAAGCCGCTTCAACGGGTAAAAGGATAGCGCTATAACTGCATTTAGCGGGGTTGTTTAAAAAGGTAAACCCTCAGCAATACCCAAAGAGTCTGAAACAAAGCTATGCGAAGTATCCCGCTTCGCAATACTATTCTGTCGTATCCAGGCGGTGATGCACACAAAAAGGGAGATTTGTCGTATATCATGCCTCAAACGTTTATATTCATTGTAAACCGGTAACCTTCATTCCAGAAGATCGCATTATATGACAGCCATTTTATTGTACTTGTTACGATATTCAACAGGTGTGAGGCCTGTGATTTTTTTGAAGATGGAACGAAACGATTTTGTATCCGTATAACCCACATCGTACATGACTTCGTTAATATTTTTGCGGCTTGATTCAAAACTTCGTTTGGCAAACTCAATCTTAACCCTGTTGATATATTCCAGCACAGAATTATTAGTAGCCGTTTTAAAGCGCCTCTCAAAGCTTCGCCTGCCTAATGAAACCAAAGCTGCCAGTTCTTCAATCGTAATTTTTTCCTGAATATTTTTATCAATAAATTCCTGTGCCTGTTTTATGGCTTCATCCGTATGATTTTTTTGGCCCTGAAATATGGCAAAAGCCGACTGGCTGTCCCTGTCAATATCAATAGCAAAATATTTGGAAGCCAGAATGGCTGTTTGCCTGTCCGTATATTTTTCTACAAGATACAGCAATAAATTCCAGTAAGACATAGCACCACCGCTTGAATAAAGGCGGTGTTCTTCAGTAACAATACTGCCGTCAGTTACTTCCACCTCAGGAAACATCTCACGAAATTCATTTTGAAAACCCCAGTGCGTAGAGCATTTTTTGCCATTAAGCAAACCAGTAGAAGCCAATAAAAAAGCACCTACGCAAAGTGCAGCCACTTCCGCTCCTTTATTGTATTGTTCTTTTATCCACGGCAAAGCTTTTCTGTTAGTTTCAATAGCCGTTTTCATATCACCAAACAAGGCAGGGATTATAATTAAATCTGTTTTCTTTACCTCGTTCAAAAGCTGTGAAGTATTGACAGAAAATAAGCCTTCATTGATTTTTACTTCTTTTTTCAAGCCTACCAGCTGCACAGTAAATAATGGTTTTTTGCCTGATACGGCCATAAACTGGTTTACTGTCAAAAACAAATACTGGGGATCGGCTATGGCTTGCATTACCGAGTTTTCAGGAACAAGTATGCTTACATGCTTCATTTTTTGTAAGAGATTGTTTGTGCTTCTAAAGGTAAAATAAAGTTTGACGTAAATCACCCTTTAGTTGTCATTATTGCACATTGTAATATGTAAACAACCGTTGCATCTTTGTATTGTTAATTCAAACAAATTATTATCTACAATTTAAAACAAGCGAAAATGAAACAGGTATTTATCAATTTGGCAGTAAAAGATCTCGACAGATCAATGAGCTTTTACACAGAGTTGGGCTTTTCAAACAACCCGCAGTTTTCAGACGATACAGCAAAATGTATGGTATGGAGCGACAGTATTTATGTAATGCTATTGACACATGAAAAATTTAAAACATTTACTGACAAACCTGTTGCAGATACAAAAAATAGAATTGCAGAGTTATTCTCTCTTTCATTAGAAAGTTTGGACCAGGTAAATGAAACAATGAAGAAAGGTATTGCTGCAGGTGGCATTGAGCCTAATGAAGTAAGAGATTATGGCTTTATGCAGCAACGGACTATAGAAGATTTTGACGGGCACACCTGGGAAGTGTTTTATATGAACATGAGCAAATTTCCTCAATAACCATCAGTAAAAGCATTAAAAATGAGAAAGGTAAAATTGCAAATGCAGATGACTATAAACGGATATGTTGGTGGGCCAAATGGTGAAAACGACTGGATGACCTGGAATCCTGATGCTGAATTTATAACGTTTCTTATTTCTCTGCTTGATACCTCAGGCACCCTTTTATTGGGCAGGAAAACGGCAGAAAACATTATAAAGTATTGGGAAAATGAAGCCGATCAGAATCCTGCCCATCCATTTGCAAAAAAAATAGCAGCCCTTCCAAAAATTGTTTTCACTAAAACACTCGACAAATCACCCTGGAACAATACCGCTTTAGCAAAAGGAAACCTTGCAGATGAAATTGCCAGCCTAAAAGAGCAAAATGGTAAAGATATTCTTGTGTTTGGCGGTGCAGGTTTTGTTTCATCACTAATAAAGGAAGGGCTCATTGACGAGTACCATCTTATTGTAAATCCAACAGTCATGGGCAACGGTATGACTATTTTTAACTCACTAAATGGAATACAGAAATTCATACCCATAGGATCAAAACTTTATCCGGGCGGGAAAATTGTTTTGAGCTATAAGGCGGAAAACAATTTAAATGGTGAATAAATATTTGCGAAAAAGATAACGGACGATTTAAGCAATTTCAAAAATTATACAGAAACAATTAAAATTAAAGAAAATGGAAAAGAACAAAGTAACATTACACAGGGTTTTAGCGGCTTCACCCGAAAAAGTATTCCGCGCGTTTGCAGATGCAGATGCAGTAGCAAGCTGGCTTCCGCCTTATGGGTTTGTATGTAAAGTACATCAATTTGATTTTAAAGCGGATGGTGTTTATAAAATGAGCTTTACCAATTTTACAACGGGTAATGCCCATTCTTTTGGCGGCGAATACCTGGAAATTATACCCAATGAGTTAATAAAATATACGGACAAATTTGACGATCCCAATTTACCCGGCGAAATGATAACAACAGTGCAGTTGACACAGGTAAGCTGCGGAACAGAATTGCATATTACGCAAACAGGCATTCCTGATGTGATACCGGCCGAAATGTGTTATTTAGGCTGGCAGGAATCATTAGAGAAACTGAAAAAATTAACCGAACCCAATATTCCTGACGCATAAAAATCAAATGGCACAAATAAATTCATATCTCACATTCAACGGAAACTGCCGCGAAGCAATGACATTCTACAAAGAATGTCTGGGTGGTGAGCTTATATTTCAAACCGTTGGTGAATCGCCCTTGTCAGATAAAATGCCAAAGCAAATGAAAAACTGCGTTGTGCATGCTACACTTTCCAAAAAAGCCCTGGTGCTTATGGCTTCTGATATGGTTGGTGAGCAGGGTTTAATACAAGGTAACAGCGTTTCGCTTTCATTACATTGCTGCAGTGAAGAAGAAATTAAAAACTGCTATGCAAAACTTTCACAGGGCGGAACAGCCAGTCATCCGTTAGAAGAAAATTTCTGGGGTGCATTGTCTGGCGATCTTACCGACAAATTCGGCAATCACTGGATACTTCATTACAACAAAAAATAGTAACAATTAAAATTTTACTGAAATGAAAAAACAAAAAATCATTTTCTGGACGGCCACCATTATTATTTTCCTGTGGGAAGGCTTAATGCCTTTAGGCACACTGCTTTTCGCACCTGAATATGCCAACGCAGGAACAAAACCACTGGGTTATCCTGATTACTTCGCCTATGCCCTCATCATTTGCAAAGTATTGGGTTCAACAGCTTTAATCATTCCCCGATTGAACCCTAAACTAAAAGAATGGGCGTATGCGGGATTGACGTTCAATCTGGTATTTGCTGTGATCAGCCATATTGTGGTGGATAAAAATATCGGCTTCATTCTAATGCCAATAGTAGTGGGCATTATCCTTGCGGTATCGTATTTCTCTAACCAAAAAATTCAACGCAATGTCAAAAACAAATTTCAAAACTATTGACGAATAGCAAAACACATTCAGATGCAATGTTTAAAAAATACAGGGAATGGTGATTTCTGGTTTAAAATACTGAATAGTTCAAACAGGCTTGTCAAGATAATACGGCTGCAATAACCGTATAAATTCATCCGTATAAAAGTTGCCCTTTTTAATAACTATTTCGCTGGTTGCTATACCACTGTTGCTAAAGGAGCCTTTGAGGATTATTCTGAAAGGAGCGTGGTTCTCTGTTTGCCGTACAAAAACAACCTCGTTAACAAATAAACGGCTTGCGGTTATTATTTCCTGTATGACTTCCTGCCGTTTTGCAGGCAATAATAAATAGAAAGCGCCTTCAGGCTGTAATAGTCTTTCAATAAGCGGTATTAGTTCATTCAGCTTTAAACCGTCATCGTGATGGGCAATATTTTTTCCTTTAAAGCTGCTTTTCAGATCGCTTTCATAAAAAGGGGGATTGCTGATGATGCTATCATATTTCTTAGGGTAGCTGAAAGACCGTGCATCTGCATTAAATACCTGCATCCGGTTATAAAAGGGTGAAGCGCTGATGTTTTTTACTGACTGATGGTAGTCGCTTTTCTGCAATTCAATACCATCAATGCTTCCGGGAATTTGTTGTGCCAGCATAAGGCTTAGTAAACCGCTGCCGCTTCCAATATCGAGTATGTGGAGTGGTGTACCGGTTGTTGTCATATCGTTGGCAGCCCATGCTCCAAACAGGCAGGAGTCCGTGGTTACTTTCATACTACACTGATCATGATAAATGGTAAACTGCTTAAATTGAAAATAGGGATTGGGCAATAGATGTTAGACTTTAGATGATAGATATTGAGACCAGTTGCCTTTTATTGAATTGAACTTGTTTAAAACCTATTAGATTATCATTCAAATTGCATGTCAGGGTGAGCTTGACGAAGCCCTTTTTGAAAAAATCATTCTCCGGCAGCAGTTCGTCAGGCTTACTGTGACATCAGGACGATATTTTTCAGGATGCATATGATAAAATTGAAAATATTAAATAAGCTCATTATTAATAATACTGCGTTCCTACTCAAATCCCCGGGCAGCCGGTTGTACCGATAAAGGAACGAAATCATTATTTAGTAGCTTGTAATAAGCTGTAATAGCGATCATGCCTGCATTGTCTGTACAATATTGAAACTCGGGGATAAAACTGTTCCATCCGTTTCTTTCACCTAATTCAGCAAAGGCCTTGCGCAGCCCGCTATTTGCCGAAACACCTCCGGCAATGCAAATGTCTTTTACACCCAGCTCCTTTGCTGCTTTGCTGAACTTGTTTAATAAAATGGTAATGATCCGTTTTTGAACAGAAGCGCATATATCGGAAAGATTTGCATCAATGAATTGCTTTTTCTCCTCTTCGGTTGCTGTAAACGCTTCTTTATATACCAGGCTTTTGCCGGCATTCATTAAAAAGTAAAGGATGGCTGTTTTTAATCCGCTGAAGCTAAAGTTATAGTCTGGTATTTTAGGTTCAGGAAACTGGAAACGGTCGGAGTTGCCTTCTTTGGCATATTTATCAATTAAGGGGCCGCCGGGGTAGGGTAGGCCCAGCAGCTTGGCGCATTTGTCAAAAGCTTCACCTGCAGCATCATCAATAGTTTCTCCTACAATTTCCATTTCAGCCGGGGACTTGCAAAGTACAATTTGTGTATGGCCGCCACTAACTGTTAAACATAAAAAAGGAAAAGCTGGTTTCCTGTCGGGAATGAGATTGGCTAAAACATGTGCCTGCATGTGATTTACTGCTATTAAAGGCTTGTTCAGGGCCAGCGATAAAGATTTGGCAAATTCCGCTCCTACCAATAACGAGCCTATTAATCCAGGTGCCTGTGTAAAAGCGATAGCATCCAGTTCTTCCAGCGTTTTACCCGCCTGTTTTAGTGCTACATCTACAACAGGTACTATGTTCTGCAAATGTGCCCGCGATGCCAGCTCGGGGATAACGCCGCCATATTGTGCGTGCATGGCTTGCGTGGCTATATTGTTAGACAATATTTTTCCGTCTGCACACACTGCAGCTGATGTCTCATCACAGCTGGATTCAATGGCTAATATGATATTGCTTCTGGACATGTGCTGAAATAAAAGTGCAAATATCCATAACATTCATTGAATTGTAAGTTTTGTGTTTAGAATAATATTTTCCTGGAATACATCATTGGCAGTTTTAGATGCGCTTGCCCTGTACCAAAGATAATAGATGAGTAACAAGAAGCACGGGTCAACACGGCACATTACCACGCTGCAGACCCGGGCAGGTGTGAATTGTAAAGTCAATATAATTACAACAAAGGTGGCGCTGCAGGTACGCTTATTCTACCGTTTGTTCCAGCATTAAAAGTTTACCGTCCCTGGTTATGCCTTCGGCAATGACCTTAAATTTTTTAGTGCGGTCGTTATTGTAAAACTGAACAGGAATGTTTGGGTTGGTAGTATCTGTAATTACTTCGGGCTGCCAGTACAGGGTAAGGCGGTTATCACGGTAATCTATATCAGGCGGGGTTGAGTAATCGGGGCTGTAAAATTCTTTGATAATGCTGTAGCCGTCATAATCCACAATATCTCCCGTGCTTTCCATTTCTTCGTTCAGGTCATCACCGCGTTTCGTATAGATAGCAATGGCTGGACTGTTACCCCGGGCCCCAACAAATTGCGGGTATATTTTTATCAAAGCAATCTGGTTAGGAGGAATGGATGATATAAAGTTCGCATCCTGCATCAGCATTTCATCCAGAAATAGCTGTACCGGCTGCTGCCTGAAATACAGCCTGTAATCTTCAAAACCTCTTCTCTGGACATTCAAGCTGGCAACGCGTCCAATCAGCCATTCAAAAATATTCATTTGCGGAATGAACTGGCCGGTAAGATTGATGGTTCTTGCATTCAGGTTTCCTGCAAAAAGCCCGCTCATATATTTTTTTTCCAGCTCTTCCAAAGTAAGCCTTCTGCCTTCGATCTGAACATTGTCGAGTAATACACCGCCACCCCTTGTATAGCTGGAATAGGCAGATTGCATATTATTTACAAGCGATGTAGAGGTGTTTACCGCAGCTGGCATTTGTAATGCAGGCAGGTTATAGGTTTGATACAGAGAATCGGTATCCAGCTTCACGGTAATAAATTTGCTTTTATCGCCCATTATATCGCTGAATAAAATTTTGGCTTTATCAAAAAAAACTACCGAATCCATTTTAAAATGTCCTTCAGCATCTGTTTTTACCATTTGCAAAGCCCGGCCTGAATCGGAAGTAGCCACCCAGACCAGCAGGTCGCGCTCAGCAAAATTTTTCCCGGAGCCTCGCACATTCACTTTTCCTGAAAGGGATATATAGCCGGGGTCGTTATACACTGGCAGGGGCAGCTTATTTTGTATCACTTCTGTCCAGTTAAAACGCCTCCATCCATTGGTAAGCATTACCAGGTCAGCCGCCTTTTTTGCATTTTCATCATCGGTAAAATAAAAGGCAGGGTTGTGCACATAGCCCGGAATATCGCTGGTGAGCAGGAGTGTAGAAATGATATTTTCTTTGCGAGGTCCCGGCTCGCTAAAATAATCATCAGTAACCGCTACTGAAAAATTGCCTGTTGCCGGCTGATTAAACTCAATGGTATATTGATTCAGGCCCCTTGCTTTTGCATTTATTTTCTGCCTGTTCAGGCTGGCTTCAATCTTATATTCTTTATTGTTGATAAATACAAGACGTTCGGCCAGGGGCATCCCCTCTTTATTAAAAAATGTAAGCTGCAAAATACCTGAGGGGAATACTGAAGTATTGATGCTTCCGCCAGGGCCCTTATCAAGCGGCTGCTTCAGTATTACTTTATGCTGCATCTGTCCGATAATATAAGCAGGAGTAAAGCTGCTTTCTCCCGATGTATGAAGAGTATACTGTAAACTGCCCGCGGAAGGTTCGATACTAACAGCCATACCTTTTACCGCTACTTCCGGTAATGGACTACTGGTGTTATTGAACTCCGCAATATATGTTTTACCGGTTTGAGGCGTCAGTTTAAATGTACCCATACCATCATGTATGCTTTTTACCCGTGCTATAATGGTACCGGTGTTATCTTTTATATCGGCTGATATATTTACCGGAAACCCTGCGTCATCGGTGGCCTTAAAAGCGATAGTATTCTCAACACCGGCTAACAAAGTGCCGCCTTCCGGAAAAAAGGATAAAGAGATTTTGTCAGAGCCTGTCTCTTTTGTTTTTGGAGTTTTGCCATAAATGCGAATGGGTGTGCTGTACAAATAATGCTTATCATGGTTAAGCATTAAAGGGGTATAGGCCCTGAGCCGGTAGGTTCCGGTTCTGGCAGTGTCAGGTATATCTATTTGCCCGTAAGTGATGCCACCAAAAACAGGCAGCACTTTTTTAGCAATAATCTGTCCACCCAAATTAATGAGCTCTACGAATAATGTGGAATTTTTTACAGATGGTAAAAAGTCTGACACAAAATAACCTTTGAACCAGCTTGTTTGCCCTGCGAAATAATCTTTTCTGTCGAGGTGCAGGTACAGTTTTTCAATCGGGTTGCTGTTGTGCCACGCTTCAAGCTTTTGGTCGGGTGTTTGTGCCTGCGCTTGTGTTTCCGTAAACAAGTAACCTGTTAAAAGCAAAAGAGATATATGTTTTAAAATACTCATTCTGTATAAATACATTACAAAAAATCGGGAAGCCGGTTTTCGGTATTCCCTTTTACAGGATGCATTTAACAATGTATTTACACAAAAATGATGCGCATTTTATGGGGCCTGTGGCTCAATGATTTTTTCAATCATTAACATCCTGCCGTCTTCGGTAATACCTTCTGCTACTATTTTAAAGCGTTTGGTGCGGTCGTTATTATAAAAAATCACCGGTATTTCAGGGTCTGCATCTGCAACAAACAGGGCCGGCTGCCATGTAAGAGTTAACCGGTTGTCGGTTTTCCCGGTAACCGGTTGCCTGTCATAATCAGGATTATAAAATTCTTTTACAATAGTGTACCCGTTATAGGTAATAATGTCAGTAGGGGAATCCAGGGAGGTAGTGAGATCATTTCCTTTTTTCGTATAAATGGCCAGCGCAGTGCCTCCTCCGAAAGTTGCAACAGAATTGGGCAATAATTTTACCATAGCTATCTGGTTAACAGGGATAGCCTCTATCATGGAAGCGTCTACAGGCATTTGATCAAGAAAAAGCGAAACATTATTTCCTCCCAAACCACCTCCCCGGAAACTAAGCACATAGTCGCCGGGAGTGCCCGAAACCATCAATCCTGCAATCCTGCCCTGTAAATACTGGAAAATGCTGCCTGAAAAATTTTCATTTCTTAAATCCAGGGTGCGGTCATTGATGCCTCCGGCAAACAGGCCGCTCGCGTATTGTTCATTAAGTTTTTCCTGTTCCGTTTTTTGCCTGGCTTTTACTGTGACAGTTTCAAGTGTAACCCCTGCCGCCATACTAAAATCATTATAAGCGCTCATCATTTTCGCTGTATTTACAGTGGTACTACTGTCAACGGGCAAGGCAACGGGCGGTAAAGGATATTTTCTGTTTAGGGAATCGCCCTCAAGTTTTACGGCAATATATTTGCTTTTATTACCCCTTACATCTGAAAACAGGATCCTCATTTTATCATAAAATATTATAGAATCCATATTAAAGTAGCCCGATGAATCTGTACGTATGAACCGGGGCATACCGGCTTTACCAATAGTAGTGTCTTCAGGGCGCATCATTACGATGATGTCCTTATTTTCCAATGGCCTTTTGGTACCTTCAATCATAACCCTGCCCTTTAGGCTAATATACCCCGGGTCTTTAAATTGAGGCGGAGGTAATTTGTTTTGAGCTACATCGGTCCATTTAAAACGGGTCCAGCCATTGGTCATCATCACC
>DAOLFI010000053.1:0-10089 GCA_035326385.1 Niabella sp. | reverse complement strand
AACCTTTGTTTAACGACCAGGATGCGATCATCTCCGATGCGCTGAACCACGCCAGTATTATTGACGGTGTAAGACTTTGTAAGGCACAACGATTCCGCTATGAGCACAACAATATGGACGACCTGGAAGCAAAACTGCAGGAAGCCGCCAGTTGCCGCAGCCGTATTATTGTTACCGATGGCTCTTTCAGCATGGACGGTACTATTGCGCAATTGGACAAAATAGTGGAGCTGGCTGAAAAATACGATGCAGTGATTATGATAGATGAATGTCATTCATCCGGTTTCCTCGGTAAAACCGGGCGCGGCACGCATGAGTATCGTGGTGTGATGGGAAAGATTGATATTATTACGGGTACGTTGGGAAAAGCGCTGGGGGGTGCTTCGGGTGGATTCACATCAGGACGTAAAGAGATCATTGATATGCTGCGCCAGAAATCACGCCCTTATTTATTCAGTAATACGGTTGCTCCATCTATTGTGGGCGCTTCCATTGCTGTGCTGGATATGCTTTCTGCGTCTACACATTTGCGTGATAAATTAGAGTACAACACTAAATATTTCCGTGAAAAAATGACTGCTGCCGGCTTCGACATTAAGCCCGGCGATCACCCGATTGTGCCTATTATGCTTTATGATGCGGTGCTGGCCGCTGATTTTGCCTCAAAACTATTAGATGAAGGGGTATATGTGATCGGGTTCTTCTTCCCGGTAGTTCCCAAAGGACAGGCACGTATCCGTGTACAGCTAAGCGCAGCGCATGAACAGGAGCACCTTGATAAAGCCATTGCTGCGTTTACTAAAGTAGGGAAAGAGCTGGGAGTATTGAAATAAGATGACAGTTGACAGATGACGGATGACAGAGGGTACAGGATGCCAGATGCTGGTTAGGTTAGAGGTGTTCAAGCCTTCTGCTTCCAGCTTTTGGCTTTCAGTCTTTCAAGTACGTACATCGTATGCCTTACATCGTACATTATACCAGATGCTGGTTACCGGATCTAACATCTAAATACTATTGTCTAAGTACTAAGATTTAGACCTCAAACTGTCCCCCTTTCATAAAATACGCCATACTTCCGTGAGATTAATTACTTTTGTCGCCGCTTCTCAATGGTATGGATAGCTTAATTAGTCAAATAGATAAGGAAAAATTACCCCGGCACATCGCCATTATTATGGATGGTAACGGGCGTTGGGCGCAGGAACAGGGAGAAGATCGCCTTTTTGGTCATTACCACGGTGTAGAAAGCGTAAGGGACATAGTAGAAGGCTGTGCAGAAATTGGCATAAAATATTTAACATTATACGCTTTCAGTACCGAAAACTGGGACCGGCCCGAATACGAGGTGGTAGGACTTATGGAGCTTTTGGTATCTACTATCAGGAAGGAAGTAGAAACCCTGCACAAAAATAATATACGCCTGCATGTAATAGGGGATATGAGCATGTTACCCGCTTATGCGCAGCAGGAACTGAGCGAAGCACTGGAAATTACAGCCGCCAATAGTGGCCTTAACCTGGTTATGGCATTAAGCTACAGTGGCCGTTGGGAGCTTTTAAATGCTGTTAAGAGTATTGCTAACGAAGTAAAAAACAATCGCTTACAGGTAGAAGCTATTGATCAGGATGTGCTGCAGAAATACCTTTGTACCAGCAATTTTCCTGATCCGGAACTTATGATAAGAACCAGTGGAGAGTACAGGATCAGCAATTTTTTGTTATATCAGTTAGCTTATGCCGAGCTTTATTTTACTAACGTAAGATGGCCGGAGTTTAGGAAAACCAACCTTTATGAAGCGCTGATAGATTACCAGGGAAGGGAACGCAGGTTTGGCAAAACCTCGAAACAGATCAAAGAGGGAGATTAAAATTTTATAATGCAGAAGTTTTGTAACTATACAGGCATAATATACTCCCCTCCTATTTTAACATGAGTTTTCCAATTTTTACCTTTAATTTGCCGCCGCAATGGGAATAATGTGTAGTAGTTTGGTGATAATTATTAACTTCCTGCTTTTGCAAAAACAACATTGATTACCGATATTTAAATCCTTTATGCGTTTTTTTCTTTACAGGTTTTGCGTTACGATCATAACTTTTACAGCGGTAAACCATGTTTTTGCTCAAACGGACACGCTTCCGGGCGGTACCCTTTCTCCTGAAATGCAGGAGTGGCAAAACCCGAGGCAACCCCATGAATATACTATAGCTGATTTAAAAGTCAGCGGAGCCAATTACCTGGATTCCGCCATCATTCTTTCAGTAGCCGGCTTGCAAAAAGGGCAAAAATTTGTACACCCCGGATCTGATATTTTTGCCCGCGCTATTCAAAACCTGTGGAGACAAAAATTAGTAGCCGATATCCAGATATATGTTACTGACATTACTGGCGACAGGGTAAGCATTGAAGTGGCCGTTAAAGAAATGCCAAGGCTGGGTGATTTTAAATTTGAAGGAGTTAAAAAAACAGAGCAGGAAGAACTGGTTAAAAAAACCGCTATTGCCAAGCAAACTACCATCCTCTCAGAAAATACAAGGCGCAATATTATAGACGTTACTAAAACTTTTTACGAGGAAAAGGGCTTTCATGATGTTGGCGTGGAGCTGATAGAGAAACCCGACCCCGTTTTTAAAAACTCCAACGCACTTACTATTAAAGTAATAAAAGGCAAAAAAGTTAAAATAGACGGCATCCATTTTTTTGGCAATGACAATGTAAGAAGTGTAAAGCTTAAAAAGCAGATGAAGGGCACCAAGGAAATGACCAAAATGACCCTTTACCGTTCTGATTATACCAGCACATACGGGCCTATAAAAAGATACAGTTTTAATGAGTATCTGAAGGACTGGGGATTTCTTACCCCCACCAAATCGCTTGAAGCATTAGACCCATATTTCCGCTTTAAGTTCTCGTCGTCAAAATTCAATCAGAAAAAATATACAGAAGATAAGGAAAAAGTATTAAGTTACTTTAATTCCAAGGGCTATCGCGATGCGCAAATACTGGCAGATACCCAGGTGATAAAGGACAACAAAATGTATATTGATATTAAGGTAAAGGAAGGGCATAAATACTATTTTGGCACCACCACCTGGAAAGGTAATTCCGTTTATAATGATACTATACTAAACCAGATACTGAACATTAGTAAAGGAGATACTTATGATGCCAGCATTTTGAATAAAGCTCTGGGTCTTGAGCCCAGCCAGGACGCCCAGGATATACAAACCGCTTACAGGGATAAGGGATATCTTTTTATACAGATAGTACCTGTAGAAACAAGAATATACAACGATACCATAGACCATGAAATAAGGGTAGTTGAGGGTCCGCAGGCACGTATTAAAAACGTTAACATTCGTGGTAATGAGCGTACCAAAGAGCACGTAATACGCCGGGAAATGCGTACTTATCCCGGGGCATTATATAGCCAAACCTCTTTAATGCGTACCATTCGTGAGTTAAATGCGCTCAATTATTTTGAGCAGGAATCCATTAACCCGCAACCCGTACCTAACCAAAATGACGGAACGGTAGATATTAACTGGAATCTTAAAGAAAAATCTTCTGATCAGCTGGAGCTTTCTGCCGGCTGGGGAGGTGGTATTGGCCTTACAGGAACGCTGGGAGTTACCTTCAATAACTTTTCTATAAAAAATATATGGAAGAAAGAAGCATGGGATCCGCTGCCTGTAGGTGATGGTCAAAAGCTGAGCCTGCGCGTACAATCCAATGGCCGGGCCTTCCGCTCTTATAATTTCGCATTTACTGAGCCATGGTTAGGTGGTAAAAAAAGGAATTCCTTAATACTTTCTTATAACAACAGTAAGTATTATAACCTGGCAGGCTTTACATCACGCGGAACCTACGAGTATGATAAGAACAAATCGCTTACCGTTAACGGGTTCTCCATAGGTTTGGGAAAACAGCTGAACTGGCCCGATGACTATTTCTATATGACCTATACCGCGGCTTTAACCCGTTATAACGTAAAGGAAATGGGCTATATTTACAGCCTTCCTTTTAATACAGGTGTTTCCAATAACCTTAGCCTGAAAATTGCCGTACAACGTAATTCAGTATCTGATCCTATTTTCCCGCGCAGTGGTAGTGATTTAATGCTCAGCGTACAGGCTACTCCCCCTTACTCGCTTTGGGGCTCCAATACTGACCAGTATAAATTTGTAGAATACCACAAATGGCGTTTCAATTCTACCTGGTATGTACCATTGGGCAGGGGTAAAGGAGAGAATAAAGACAGGCAGTTTGTAATGAAGCTGGCTGCTAAATATGGCTTTATGGGTAAGTATAATTCCAAACTGGAATATTCACCATTTGAGCGTTTC
Source organism: Niabella sp. (assembly GCA_035326385.1). Classification (GTDB taxonomy): domain Bacteria; phylum Bacteroidota; class Bacteroidia; order Chitinophagales; family Chitinophagaceae; genus Niabella. Next base: position 5,743 of record DAOLFI010000053.1, on the reverse strand, counting down.
CAGTTAGGCGATGCCGGTTTGAACAATACCTATTCACTCACTGGTTTTGATATTATTGCGCACAGAGGTTATCCCATTTATAATACTTCTGACCCTACTATTAATCCCGATAATTCCAGTTCAGGCAACTATACCAACTTCTTTACTATTTTTAACAAGTACCAGGCAGAGTTACGCTATCCCCTGGTTACCAATCCCAGCAGTACTATTTTTGGTCTGGCGTTTTTTGAGGCCGCCAACGGATGGAAAGATTATAAAGATTATAATCCCTTCAAACTGCGCCGCAGCGTAGGCCTGGGTATGAGGTTTTACCTGCCTATGTTTGGCCTGTTAGGATTTGACTATGGTGTAGGCTTAGACCGGTTAACACCCGGAGGTGGCTTAAAAGGCGCCGGTAAGTTTACCTTTATGCTGGGCTTTGAGCCGGAATAATATTTATTATAAAGGCAACGGAACCCTTATATTTTACGTCACATATCAAACATAAATTACAGGTATGAAAAAGTTTTTTATTATTGCAATTGCTGCTTTGTTTGCATCGGCAACCGTATTTGCCCAAAAATATGCTATTGTAGACACCCGCTATATTTTTGAAAAAATGCCCGAATACCAGCAGGTTCAGAAGCAGGTAGAGGCACAGGCTGCCACCTGGCAAAAGGAAATTGACACCAAGCAGGCTGCTTTGGACAAGCTTTATAACAGCTATGATGCTGAAGAAAGTATGATGAGCGAAGATTTAAAAAAGAAAAAAGAAGAAGAACTGTTCAATAAAGAAAAAGAGCTGCGCGATCTGCAAAAAAAGCGTTTTGGTTTTGAAGGCGACCTGTTTAAAAAAAGACAGGAGCTAATGGAACCGCTGCAGAAAAAAGTGGCAGACGCCGTAAACAGGCTGGCCAGGGCTAATGGTTACGACCTGGTATTGGACAAAAGTGAAGGCAAAACCATTATCTTTGCCGACCCAAAGCTGGATAAAAGTGAAGAGCTTTTGAGAGAGCTGCGGTTGAAATAAAACAATAAAACAATTATTTTTTAAAAAAGAAGAATGAAACAAGTAAAATTTCTCGCAGTTGCTTTAGTACTGGTAATTGCAGGTTCGTTTGCAGCTGATGCTCAAAAAATCGGGTATGTAAATGTAGACGCTTTAGTGTCTAACCTTCCCGAAGCTCAAAAGGTACAACAGGATTTTGAAAAATGGCAACAGGACTCAATAGGCGGAACCTATACAAGGCTGATGAATGAATACCAGGAAAAAGACAGCCTTGCAAAAGCAGCTACCAACGCTTCAGTAAAAAGTGCTCTACAAAATGATGTAAACCGTTTGGGGCAGATATTAAGTAACTGGCAGCAGGAGGCACAGCAATGGATGCAGCAAAAACAGGCACAAATGTTCAGCCCCTTATATAAAAAAGTGACTGATGCGGTAGATGCCTATATAAAAGAGAAAGGATATACTTATGTGCTACATGCCGAAACTATTTACAAAGCGCCTGACGCAGATAATATAAGTATGGCCGTGGCTCCTAAATTAGGTATAAAGATAAACAGCCAGGGAACTGCAACACCCCAAGGCGCAGCACCGCCCGCAGGAAAATAAACTATAGTTTAAAGAATATTAACCGCCCTGAATCCGGGCGGTTTTTTTATTTTTGATATATAATATAACGAATGCAAAAAACTGCTCCTATTGGTATATTTGATTCGGGTTACGGAGGATTAACTGTATTGAAAGAACTGGTAAACCAGCTTCCTCAATACGACTATATGTACCTGGGCGATAATGCCCGTGCTCCTTATGGCACCCGGTCTTATGAAACCGTTTATCATTATACACTGGATGCGGTAAAATGGTTTTTTTCGAGAGGCTGCCACCTGGTTATCCTGGCCTGCAATACGGCATCGGCAAAGGCGTTGCGTACCATCCAGCAAAATGATTTGCCCAAACTTGCTCCTGAAAAACGTGTTTTAGGTGTTATAAGACCCACTACTGAAATAATAGGACAGTACTCCGAAACCAGGGAAGTAGGTATTCTGGCTACCAAAGGCACCGTAGCATCAGGATCTTACCCTATAGAAATTGCCAGGTTCTTCCCTGATATCAAAACCTACCAGGAAGCATGTCCCCTGTGGGTGCCGATCATTGAAAATGACGAGATGGATAACCCCGGTACGCACCATTTTATTAAGAAAAACCTCCATGCGCTCTTTCATAAAGGTGAAAATATAGACGTTGTTTTGCTGGCCTGCACGCATTATCCGCTTATGCGCAGGCAAATTGAAGAGTATGTGCCGGTACAGGCAACACTTTTAACACAAGGGGAAATAGTAGCCAGAAGCCTTGCCGGTTATCTGCTACGCCACCCCGAAATAGAAGAAAAATGCAGTAAAAACAGCAGTTTACAGTTCTACACTACTGATTCGGTTGAAGATTTTAATGAGCAGGGATCTATGTTTTTCGGAGGCGCTATACGCAGTAAACATGTAAACCTGGAAGAATCCTCAAACTTTTAAACCTGTAATACTGTAAACTTTTAAACTTTTCCTTACCTTTGCCGTCCTTTCACAAACAGGAGATGTGGTGATCTTCTGTTCCGGAAAATTAAACAGGCATGTTCTCCCATGCTATTAATTAAAAAGTGAAAAAATTAAAATAAAATGAAACGTACTTTTCAACCGCACCGTCGTCGCCGTAAAACCGTTCATGGTTTTCGTAAACGTATGCAAACCGCTAATGGCCGTAAAGTATTAGCAAGCCGCCGTGCAAAAGGCCGTAAAAAACTGACAGTATCTGACGAAAGAAGACTGAAATAAGATTTTTATAGCTTCAAATTATTAAATAGCTCCGTTTTCGGAGCTATTTTTGTTCTGCATGTCCCAACAGTATATTTTCCCTAAATCTCAACGCCTTAAAAGCCGCAAAAAACTTCAACAGGTTTTTGCAGAAGGCAAAAGCGTGCGTGCCCAGGTGGTAAGGCTGGTATATCTTACCGAAAAAACGGAAAATCCTGAGGTAAATTGCGGCGTAGGGTTAACTACCAAATACTTTAAAAAGGCAGTGGACCGCAACAGGATCAAACGCCTGCTAAGAGAATCGTACCGCCTCCAGCAGCATCCGCTCAACAGCTATGCAGTTAGTGCCCGGTTATCTTTTTCCATCTTTATCCTGTACACAGGAAAAGAACTCCCCGCCTATGATGTCATATTTGAAAATGTTGAGGTAGCTTTACAGAAATTGTTAAAAGCTTTACATGCAGCTGGTGCTAAAAATACTTAGCTGGCCATTTATAGGCCTGATAAAAATATACCAATGGGTAATTTCTCCCTGGTTAGGCCCTAAATGCCGGTTTACTCCCACCTGCTCACAATATGCGCTGGAAGCTTTTAAAAAATATGGGATATTCAAAGGGTTCTGGCTATCGGTAAAAAGAATATCGAGGTGTCATCCGTGGGGAGGAAGCGGACATGACCCGGTGCCTTGAAAGTCCCTCTAAATCTCCCGGGAGGGGAGACTTCAAAATATTACATAATAAATACTTATACTATTAGTAAATTACTTAACAATATTTAAAAAGATTTAATTCCCTCTTTGGGGGACTAAGGGGGCTATTATGATAACTGGTATTGGATTAGACGTAATTGAAGTAGAGCGGGTGCAGGAGAAGATTGAGAAAGAGCAGGGATTCCGCGAGCTTGTTTTTGGAGAACAGGAAATTGCTTATTGTGAGCCTAAAACACATAAGTACGAGCATTATGCAGCCCGTTTTGCTGCTAAAGAGGCTTTGTTTAAAGCCCTGGGAACCGGTTGGGCAAACGGAACCGCCTACAACGAAATATTGATCTTAGGAGATGATGCAGGTAAGCCTCAAATACATTTAACCGGGGAAACTGCCCGTACCTTAAGTTTTGTAAATCTTTCAAAAATAAAGATATCCGTCAGTCATCTTAAAAATATTGCTGCAGCCGTGGTGGTGATAGAAGATTAGCTTTTTTCACGCTGTTTTATCACTTATTGCCATTATTTCCTTTATCCCTGTTGTTATCTTTTCTCCTTTGGGGCTGTGGTCTGGCGCCGTTATTATTATTACTCCGCTGGGGTTGTTGTTGCCTGTTATTACCCTCATTTTTTCCCTGTACCTGCTTTTGTTGCCCCTGGTTTGCAGCCTGCGCATTCTGTGGGGGACCACTTTTACGCTGTTGCCGGCGTTTTTTATCTGCCCGTTCAATGCACGCAAAGAGGTTTGACCTACTACATCTACAAACTCAGGCTCTACCTCCACCGTTTTGTTAGATACCACCTCTACGGCCTCTAATTCTTCCGGAACAATATTTTGCCTGTTCAGTGATTTGATCTTTCTAACCCTGTCAATGGTTAAAGGGTATTGCTTGTTACTGTCGGGCAGGGAATACCACATCAGGTTTTTGAAAATATCTTTTTTAATTAACCAGGCCCTGCCTTTGGCTACTTCCAGCTGATCACAGTCGTTTGGAAATCCCTGCAAAGCGTCCAGATAAGTATCCAGCTCGTAATTCAAACAGCATTTCAGGCGTCCGCACTGGCCGCTTAGTTTGGTTTGGTTAATAGATAAATTCTGATACCTGGCAATGGATGTGTTTACAGATTTAAAGTCGGTAAGCCATGTAGCACAGCAAAGTTCCCTTCCGCAGCTACCTATACCTCCTACTTTTCCGGCCTCCTGGCGGGCACCTATCTGGCGCATTTCTACCTTTACCTTGAACTCAGTAGCATATACCTTAATCAGTTCCCTGAAATCCACCCGTCCATCGGCAATATAATAAAAAGTGGCTTTTCGCCCATCTGCCTGCATTTCTACCTGGCTTATTTTCATATCCAACTTAAGCTGGCGGGCAATAGCACGACTTCTTATTACAGCTTCCGGCTCTCTTTGCTTATTAATTCCTCTTTGTTCCAGATCACGGTCAGTAGCAATTCGCAGCACTTTCTTCATATCGGGATTTGTTTCCTTCACCCCGTATTTTTTCATCTGCAGACGCACTATCTCACCTGTAAGCGAAATCTCGCCCACGTCAAAACCACTTACTCCTTCTACTGTTATCAGGTCGCCCTTTTCAAAAACGTGAACAGTTGTATTTCTGAAAAAGTCTTTACGCGTGCCTTTATTAAAGCTCACCTCAACCACATTGCAATAACTGTCTATATCTGCAATCGGCAAATTACGTAACCAGTCGTACGTATTCATACGATTGCAGCCGCCTGTGCTACAGCCTCCATTACTTTTGCAACCGCCCGGCTTGGAGCCATTGGCAGTACCACAACTTGTACAACCCATTGTTTGTAAATGTTCTTTAAATATGGAAAGCGCAGGCGGAACTATAGCGTATAAAAATAATGGCAGCAGGATAGATATCTGCTACAACAGAATATAAAAAACTGAAAATCAGTTTATTATGGAAACCCTTTAGAAAAACAGGGTTACAGTTTATTCGCTCTTACCTCCTTCCACACTATTCACTTTCTCTCTAAAAATTATAAAATACCCACTAAAAATCACACGCCTCAATCATTCAAAAATACAACATTGTCCTGAATGATATGATAAATTTTAATGGTAAGCGCCATAAAAAGGATCTTTCCATTTGCATTTCTTTCTATATAATAAGCGGCTTTATCCAGCTCTTCAATAATTGCCTGCTGCTTTTCAATACTGGTAATACGGTTCAATCTTAAAGCGAAATCCCTTTCCTTTTCAGGATATTGTTCGGCCAT
>DAOLFI010000052.1:0-10093 GCA_035326385.1 Niabella sp. | reverse complement strand
GGAGCCGGTAGCGGAAAGCTGGTATTCGAAACTTTTTTCAATATTGCAGGTTATCCGCTCGATCATGAGATAATCCACTGGGACGGGTCGGCTGTGAAGGTTTCAACCACTCAACCTCTGACGGCAGCGAAGTATAGTGAGCTCTTCTGATATAAAGCAGTAAAATATTGTGAATAAAAAAATATACGGATGGAACATTTTATGATATATGATATTTATGTTGTGCGGCCACAATAAGGATGTTATGGCTGCTGAATGCTATTTTAACGAATATGACCCTTATATCAAATGAGCGTTGTTGGACAGACGGCCAACCGGAACAGAACCCCGGACCTGCAGCAAAATACCTGGAATTATTCAGGAAAAAATAATTGAAGCGTACCTGATTGATGTAAGCCCGTTTGAACCGGTGATAAGTTGAAACCTTTTTTACATCTTACCTGACACCTGCTTTTGAGACATAAAAAAGGATAATCAATTTTAATCACAGTTAAATATTACGCGTTATGAAAAAAATGAATGAAATCCTGATGTGTTTTGCTTGCTTTGCGGTGCTTGTGCTCGGCATATCTTCCTGTCAGCGAACAGCCTTACAAGACATAATTTCACAGGATAACAAATTGGAACAAACCGTCCCCCGCATGGTCACGTTAACTTCTGTCAAATACGAAGCAGAGAACGGAACCATTGGCAATGGCGCCCAGGTGCAGAACGCATCGGCTGCTTCGGGCGGTAAGGTGATCGGGTCGCTCAACAACGTTGGTGCGTTCGTGCGGATCAACTCAGTCAATGGAGGTAACGGCGGCTCTGTAACGGTACAGGTACGCTATTCCAATGGGTACAGCAATACGAGAACATTGAGCCTGTACATCAACGGTGTCGATGTGAAGCAGTTATCGTTTCCATCAACCGGCAGTTGGAACAGTTTTTCCACTATCGAAACGACTGTCAGCCTGAATCAGGGAAGCAGTAACACGATCGCGCTCCAGCGTAACGCTGATGATCAGGCAGCGGCCGATATCGACTACTTCTCGCTCACCCCGGGCGGAACGCCTCCCGGTTCGGACTGGCTAAGCGGGACAGCAACCAAGGAGGTAGGTAATGGCGCGGATCCGGCGCAGTATTTCAGTAACTGGCGCGGCACTCCTGTTGAAATTGGCCAGACCTGGCCAAATACGCCCGATGCCTGGGGAATCAATCCACAAATTTCAAATTCGTGGGCAGGTTTTCAGGGACCAATGAGCATTTCATACGACCCGGGACCAGACTGGGTGAACCCGGCAACAGGACAAACCCTTACCGGCTGGAGGAACTGGGCAACTGTAGCCAACGGCGGTAACGACGCGTGGTGGACTGCTGCAGCGAAAAAAGTTAAGGCGTTGAGGGCAGGAAGAGGCACTACCTATATCTCCCCATTCTATGAGTTTAATGGCGACTGGATGGCCTGGAGCGTTCCCCGCAATGCGCAGGGCTATGCCGATTTCAAGGCTGGATGGAAACGTGTTTCTGACATCTGGCGTCGCGAGTTCCCGCAAGCCAAACTGGTGTTGCCTGCAGCGATGTCACGGGATGTACCAGCAGCCATGATGCCTGACCCATCCACCTATGATCTGGGCGGCGGCACAATCTATAACGCCTGGCCGTGGGAGGCCAATGGAGCTACGGCTATACAGCGGCTCGAGGCGTTCAGGCAGCAGGTGGCTGCTGTAGGTAAACCATTCGGAATCACAGAATGGGCCAACTCTGCCAACCCGAATACAGACGGTGGTGGGGGCGATGCCCCGGGGTTTATCACTGCTATGCACAACTGGATGAAGCAGCACGCCGGAACCGGTGCCGGACAACTGGTATTCGAAACCTTCTTTAATATCCCCGGCTATGTGCTCGACCATGAGTTGATCCACTGGAACGGGTCGGCCGTGCAGGTTTCCACCACTCAGCCACAGACGGCTGCAAGGTATCGCGATCTGTTTTAAGTTAGAGCTCTTTGCAGAGCAGTAGTAAACAGTATATAATAAAATGAATAAACCATAATTCAAAATGACGCCGCGCTATCGCCAGCACAAATATGCTGGCGGTCGTGGCTCAATAGATGATCGCAGCAACCGGCAATTACATCTCCAGCCCCAATTCAATAATAAACAGGCATTTTAAATCTTTATTTTGATGAAAAAAAAATTGGTACTCCTAGTTTTCAGTATTGTGAGCATTGCTGTTTTTGCACAGAGTGACCAGAAAACACTTAAAATTACGGCTGACGGCCATTACCTGGAATATGAAGATGGCACACCGTTCTTTTGGTTGGGTGATACAGGCTGGCATTTGTTCAGGTCATTGACCAGGGAGGAAATTATAAAATACCTCGACAACCGGCAACAGAAGGGATTTAACGTAATACAATGTGTTATAGAAGCCGGGGAAAAGAACAAGAATGGGGAAGTGCCGTTTCCTAACAGCGAGCCCTCAAAGCTCAACGATCAATTTTTCGCAGAAGTGGACTGGGTCATACAAGAAGCGGCAAAAAGGAATATATACATAGCCCTGCTCCCCACCTGGGGGCACAGCATATTCCCTTTCTTTGCCCCGGACGAACCTGTCATATTTAACGAAAAGAACGCTTACACCTACGGCAAGGCTATAGGTAACCGGTACAAAAATTATACAAACATTGTTTGGGTGGCAGGTGGCGACAGGCCGGCTTTTGTAGACACAGCGGATTGGCGCCCTATATACCGGAGCATGATGCGGGGGATCAAAGACGGAGGAGCAAAACAGCTTGTTACCTATCACCCCGTTGGAGAAAGCTCGTCAACGGATTTTTGGAAAGACGATGACCTGCTGGATTTTAACATGCTGCAGTCGGGACATCGCAAGCCCGATTTGCCCACATGGGCCTGGATAAAAAGAGACCGCGAATACAAACCTTATAAGCCAGTTATCGATTCCGAACCCAATTATGAAGAACATCCCATAAACTGGAAACCGGAAATGGGCTATTTTAAAGATTACGATGTTCGTAAGCAGCTTTACCGCTCCGTATTTTCGGGCGCCGCAGGCGTTACTTACGGGCATCACTCCATTTGGCAGTTCCACCAAAAAGGCAAGTTCGCTTACGCACACCCTAAGAAATACTGGTACGAATCATTAGATGACCCCGGCGCTTTTCAGGCCGGTTATTTGCGAAAGCTGATGGAATCCAGGCCGGCTGTAAACCGTATTCCGGATGGGGAAATGGTGATCAACCCGCCAACAGGCGAGGAGAAGCTCATCACTTCTTTTTATCATGAAGACGGGAGCTACGCGATGGTTTATATTCCATGTGGTCAAACCGTCAATATCAATACCCGGCACATCAGCGGAAACAAGATCAGGGCCTGGTGGTATGATCCGGGGAAGAACAAAGCGCTAAAAATTGGTAAATTAAAAAAATCAGGCGAAATGTCATTTACACCTCCATCTTCAGGTGTCGGAAATGATTGGGTGCTGATTATAGACAATGCCTCAAAGAAATATAAGGAACCTGGGAAAGTAAAAAAGCGTTAAAAAAATAAGAAATGAAGAAACTTTTTGTATTTGCACTTAGCATATTTTTAAGCATTACTGTTTTTGCCCAAACCAGCCATGGCCCGCTGAAAGTAACGCCCAACGGCCGTTTCCTGCAATATGCGGACGGCACGCCCTTTTTCTGGCTGGGTGATACCGGGTGGGAGCTGTTTCACCGGCTTACAAAGGAGGAGATCGAAAAATACCTGGATAACCGCAAGGCAAAAGGGTTCAATGTGATACAGGCGGTGATCCTGGCCGAAATAGATGGTCTGCGGGTTCCTAATAAATACGGCGACATTCCATTTACAGACCTGAACCCCGATAAGCCCAATGAAGCCTATTTTAAATTGGTGGATGCGGTAGTGCAGATGGCCGAAAAGCGCAATATGATCATGGCGCTGCTGCCTACCTGGGGCGATAAGGTAACACTAAAGTACGGCGGACTTGGCCCTGTTGTTTTTAATGCTGAAAACGCGTACCGGTATGGCAGGTTTCTCGGTAATCGTTATAAGACCAAAAACAATATTGTTTGGGTTTTGGGCGGCGACCGTCCACCGAAAGACGACAAAGACGATTGGAAGCCGGTATATGCGGCTATGGCAAAAGGTATTGATGACGGAGAGGGAAAGCGTACGCTGAAAACATTCCATCCCGGAGGATTTATTTGGGAGAGCGCTCCTTTTTTGCACCAGGAATCCTGGCTGGACTTTAACATGAACCAATCAGGACACACAGTGGTAGATCAAACCACCTGGAAAACCATCGCCAGGGATTGGAACCTGCAACCTGCAAAACCCACTATAGATGGTGAGCCCTGCTACGAAGACCATCCTATAAATCCCTGGCAAAAGGAAGGATGGGACCCCTCCAAAGGTTATTTCAGGGATTACGAAGTCAGAAAACAGCTGTACCGTTCGGTATTTGCAGGAGCATTTGGAGTAACTTATGGTCACCATGCCATCTGGCCATTTTACAACCCATCTGTTAAAGTAATCAATTATGCCGACAGGTATTGGTATGAAGCGCTGGACCGGCCTGGAGCCTACCAAGCCGGATATTTGAGACAACTCATAGAATGCCGGCCTTTTGTGAACCGTATTCCCGATGAAAGTATTGTTAAGGGAGGGCAGGGTAGCGAAAAAGCAGAGCATATTACGGCATTCAGGGATGAAAACGGCCGGTATCTGATGGTTTATCTTCCGGTAGGGAAAACTATAACGGTTGATGCATCATCCATTACTTCTAAAAAGGTGATTTGTTGGTGGTTCAATCCAAAAGACGGAAAAACCATACGGATTGGGCGGCTGCGTAAAAAGAGCCAAATGCAGTTCACCTCTCCCACATTGGGCAAGGGAAATGATTGGGTATTGATCATTGATAAACGATAAAAATGAATAAAATAATCCCGGCGTTTATAGCACTTTTATTTATCGGGTGTACCAGCCAGCGCCGTATTACTACACATATAGCGCTTCCCGGCTATCAGTTGGTTTTTCATGATGAATTTAATAAAAATAAATTAGATACCGCCATCTGGGGTTTCCATAACCTGGGTAAAAGGAGAAGTGCCGTTAATATAAAAGAAGCCTGTAGGGTCAATAAAAACGGCGAGCTCGAAATCCGTAACTGGACCGAAATCAACGGAAAGGATACCGTACATCATGCAGGAATGGTAGAAACCAAAAAAAACTTTGCTTATGGTTACTACGAAGCACGCATCAAATTTGATGTTGAACCGGGCTCTTGGGGGGCATTCTGGATCATGTATCATAATTTTCAAAGAGCCTTCACGGCTGACGACCGTCCCGGAGAAACTGGTGTGGAAATGGATATCATTGAGTATCTCGCAACAAAGAACGGGCATGTAGTGCATAATTTACATTGGAACGGATATGGTGAATTTCATAAAACCCTGGGAAGCGGTGAATTAAAGCACGGGCAGCTTAGCGGGTATCATATTTACAGCCTGCTATGGACACCCGAAGAATATACGTTTTATATTGATGGCGAAAAAACCTGGAGCACAAAGGATGGGATCTCCCATGTACCTGAATATGTGATTTTAAGTACCGAAATAGAAGACAAAGGATGGGCCGGTAATATACCAAAGGGCGGGTACGGCTCATTTGATATAACGAAAAATAAAATGTTTGTAGATTATATACGTGTATTTCAGAAAAAAGCGGATACAAAATAGTAAGTTAATAATGTTGATAAAAAAGATATGTAATGGCACCAAGAATAGTATATACCCGGCAATTCTTTTTGCCTGTATATATTCAACGGCAATTTATGCACAAAACACGCTTCGTTCAAACCCACACAATCCGCATTACCTGTCGTATAAAAAAAAGCCCATCATACTCATTACTGCTGCTGAACATTATGGGGCATTAATCAATCTCGACTTCGACTATGTAGCCTACTTAAATGCCCTGCAACAAAGAGGAATGAACTATACCCGTATTTTTTCCGGCGCCTATGTTGAAGGAGAAAAGGATATTAAATGGATGGGCTACAGCAATACGCTGGCTCCGAAACCTGGCAGGCTGCTCGCCCCCTGGAAACGTAGCGATGTACCGGGCTATGCCCATGGCGGTAACAAATTTGATCTGGACCAATGGGATGAAGCCTGGTTTGCAAGAATAAAAGATATTTTAAAGCAGGCTGCGGAAAGAGATATTATCGTAGAGCTTACCCTGTTTGGCAACCAGTATGGCGACGGTATCTATGCCTGGTCTCCGCTATATCCGGATAATAATATCCAGAGTGTAGGTATAAAAAGAAAAAATGGCTTTCTCGACTTCCAGTCTTTAAAAGAACCTGCGCTTGTTGCCCGGCAGGAAGCTATGGTCATTAAGATCGTAAGGGAGCTGAATGATTTTGATAACCTGTATTACGAAATATCCAATGAGCCTTACAATGAAGTTAAAGACCCTTTGCCGGTGGATCAATGGCATACGCACATTGTAAGTCTTATACGGGAAACGGAAAAAGGGTTGTCTAAAAAACACCTCATAGCCTCCAACCAAGCTATCTTTAATAATCCATTGGTTGATATCGCGAATTATCATTACGTGCATATACCCGATCTGCCCCGTTTTGATTCCCTGCTGCTCCTTAACAAAGTGATAGGTATGGATGAGACCATGGGATCGTTGAAAGATGCTGATGCCGGCGATGTACGTGTGGAAGCCTGGGATTTTATTTTACATGGAGGAGGTGTTTACAATAACCTGAGCTGGGAGCACACACCGGAAAAGCCTGCGGGTACTCCCGGAGCAGACACAATACATCAATATCTTGGTTACCTGCAAAAATTTATCAGCAGTTTTAACTACACGAAAATGAAATATGCTCCTGAATTGCTGGTCAGAAAACCTAGCAAAGCTATTACCCGTTTACTGGCTGAACCTGGCCGGCAGTATGCGCTTTATATTCATCACAGCCAAACGGATATAGCCGAACCTCCGCGGGGGACAGCCATCTGGAAATATGAGGCAGACACGTCTTCAGTCCGGGATACGGTTGCTTTATACCTGGAAGCAGGCAGGTACAAAGCGCAATGGTACAATCCGGCAACCGGTGCCTGGCTGGGAAAGCCAATAGTATGGAAACAGCAAAAAGGCGATCGTACTTTTCATACGCCACTTTTTACAGCCGATATCGCTCTTAAGATCATTAAAAAATAAAACAGTTATGCACAGGTCATCGCTTAAGAATGTTGTTAAGATAAACTTCCCTGAACGAAGCGGTTTACTATGGTACGTCGCCTCTTCCTACAGACGGAATGATGATATGAAGGAGTTTATTTTGGCAATGTTAGTTAAATATATACCGGCAGCTTGCTGGGTGCTGCTCTTCTTCCTCTTACAATTAAACACGCATTCTGTATGGGGGCAAAATGTTCACGCACAGGATAAAACGGTTGACCGTTACGGGCAATTGATCCATGCATCCTTTAAAGCTAAAGTAACCAGCGATGAGCAGTTAACAAAAACAGCGCAGGGAAATAAAAACTATTATAAAGAGCTTAAGCCGACGGCAAGAGACATTTATGGAGGATTGTTAAATAGCCGGCAGCGATTAGGCTTAAAAGCCACCGGCTTCTTTCATGTACAGCAATTAAAAAACGGCCGTTTTGTTTTGGTTGACCCTGCAGGAAACGCCTATTTCAGCCTGGGAGTAAACGGAGTAGGCTATTCTGGCGACACCTACACTCATGTAAAGGGAAGGGAAAGGATTTATGAGTGGCTGCCAGGGTTTACTAATAAAGCAAGTGATAAGGATTATACATATCGCCCCGCCTATTTAAATCACAACAGTGAGAACTTTTCGTTTTATGTAGCAAACAGGGTCAGGGTAAGCCCGTCTTTTCATCTCGATTCTTTCTATAACGAATCGGTTTACCGGTTAAGAAAGTGGGGGTTTAACAGTGAAGGCGGTTTCTCCAATACGCCGGTTAATACCAATCTCAATTTTCCCCAGGTACGTTTTGCCAACCTGCCGGAGCAATACAGGATATCAGGCTCTTCTCTTTTTGATATTTATGCAGACAATGTGACGTCTGAAATTTATAAAAGATTCAATCAACAGGCGATTGCTTCACAGGCCGGTAATCCATTGATCATTGGCTATTTCTTTGGAAACGAGATAGATTATCATCAGTTCAAAAATATCATCCCTGCTAAAAAAGCCAGTGAAGTAGCAACAAAAAAGGTATTGGTGCATTTTCTGCAGGACCGGTATCAAACAATAAAAGCTTTTAATGAGAGCTGGGAAACGGCATATTCAGCATTTACCGATATGTATGAATCAGCCGTCAGTGTGACCACGGAAAAAGCTTCCGAAGATATGATGCTGTTTCTTGAAATCTACCTGGATAAATTTTACACCACCATTATTGGTGAGTTCAGGAAATTTGATAAAAACCACCTGATCCTTGGCGACCGGTACTTTACTGCGGTAATGAATGATCCCAGGCTACGACAGGTTATCAGCAAAGTAGCTGCACGGCACCTGGATGTAGTCAGTTATAATTATTACACCTATGAGCTTGATATGGAACGGTTGAAAGAGATGCACCGTATTTCAGGTAAGCCGATCATGATCACTGAATACCATTATGGTGATCCTACCCAGGGCCAAACCAGTTCCATCCAAATGATGGACAATGAAGAGCAAAAGGGACTGGCTTACCGGAATTATGTGGAGAACCTAGCTGCTACAGGATTTGTAGTAGGTGCGCATTGGTTTGAATATCTCGACCAGGCCGTTACCGGGCGGTGGTTTCAGGGGTATAACGGAGAAGGCTTTGGTATTGGGTTGCTGAATGTAACAGATCAGCCTTATAAACAATTTTTATCCGCTGTAATGAAAACCAATTATGCTATTTATGACCTGGCGTTAGGCTATCGTAAGCCTTTTAAATATGATTTTGGTCCTGGTAAATCCGGAAGAAATATCACCAACAACATCACAATTTTCAGAACAGAAAAGCCTGTTGTTATTGATGGCCTGCTTGATGCATACTGGCCAAAGGGAGATGCTATTGTTCTGACAGAAAAGGAGCGTGTTATGGGGATAGAACAGGAAGCAACTTCCGCAACGATCAACCTGGCGTATGATGATCAGTTTCTTTATGTATTTGTACAGGTAAAAGATCCAGGCCCTGCACTCAATTCATTTACAGGGGATGGTGTCTGGAACGGGGATGCAGTAGAGATTTTCATAGGGGCTGAGCAGCCTGATAAAGGCGGCACAATCCAGGTAAGAGACCGGCAGGTTGTGCTGGCAGCAGGCCCAGACGAAAAACCCAGGTACCACTGGTTCAATGGTGTTTTAGAACAGCCAGGCATGCCTGTGGTGGTAAAGAAGGATGCAGATGATAAAGGATATGTTATTGAAGCCGCGCTGCCATTAAACGATCTGAATATTAAAGATGTATTTAAGGCAAAAAAGATCCGTTTTGATATTGGATTTAACAATGGCGATGAACGGCAGCGCAATGCACAGTATATGTGGAATGGTGTGGAAACCAACTCGCAGAGCCGGGAGAAATGGGGTATACTTGTATTTAATTAACCTGAATTAAATAGACTCGATATGAAAAATAGCGCTTATACCTTGTGCGCAAACTTTTTTCCCATGAATTGTTTCTGGCGAATGATTTACAGGCTTGTTCTTGTTTTGATTTTTGGAATGCTTTCTGGGCTTCTTACCGCTCAGCAATTACCTGTATTGAAGGTTAGTGAAAATAAAAGGTACCTGGTGACGGAAGACGGCAAGCCGTTCTTTTGGCTTGGGGATACGGCCTGGGAGCTTTTTCACAGGTTGGATAAAAAAGAAGCGGACCTGTACCTTGAAAACCGTGCGGCGCTGGGCTATACGGTGATCCAGGCAGTGGCCCTTGCGGAGCTCGATGGCCACACGGATCCCAACCCTTACGGCCATTTGCCTTTGATTGATCTGGATCCCGCCCGCCCTGCGGTAAAAGCGGGTGCTGACAATGACTATTGGGATCATGTGGATTATATTGTGCAGAAGG
>DAOLFI010000051.1:0-10140 GCA_035326385.1 Niabella sp. | reverse complement strand
CCACCAGGAATCCGCCACCTAAAACCAGCAGGAATTGAAGAGAAGCCTTCCACCATACAAAAGCAATACCGGTAACCGCAGCGATAGCAAAGCGATAAGCGATCAATGCCGAAGCATCATTCACCAGGCTCTCGCCTTCCAGGATAGCGACTGTCTTGTGAGGCAGCCCTAACCCTTTTGTAATACCAATCGCTGCTACCGCATCGGTTGCAGAAAGAATAGCCCCAAGCACAAAAGCAAGCGGCCAGCTCATACCCGGTATCAGGTAATGGGCAACAACGGCAATACCCACGGTGGTAATAAATACCAAACCAACCGCCAACGTGTTAATAGTATGGATATTGGTTTTAAAATCCTTAAATGAAATATTGAACGCGGCATCATACAGCAGCGGTGGGAGGAAAAGGAGCATCACGATTTCAGGGTTCAGCTCAATATCAGGCATAGCGGGCATAAAACCTACACCCATTCCCACCAGTAATAATAATACAGGAGCAGGTAGCTTAATCTTATCCGCTATACCTGACACGCCAATCATCAGGGACATTATAACCAGTACTATTGTATAATTTTCCATCCGGCGCCAAAACTATCTTAAATAAACCATCTACGAAAAAAGATGGCTGATTAAATTAATAATTTTGCTTATACAACTGATATTTCAATCTTTTGTAAGGGGAACATACCATTAACCACAGAGGCCAGCATAGGATCCTACTATATTACAAAGCACTATACTCGACAAAAAGGAATATCTTTGCACACACAATAAATAAAGTAAGCAAAATGTAGTATACTATTCCTTTCAGAAAAATAAGAACGACAATCACTAAAATGATTGCCGTATTGTTTCATCTTTTAAAAGGAATAAATCATGCTTACGATTCAGCATTTATCCTATACACACCTCAACAAAGATCTGCTGTTCAGCAATATCAGCCTGACAGTCAACAATCACGACAAAATAGCTTTAATCGGTAACAACGGGACAGGAAAATCTACATTGTTGAAAATTATTGCAAAAGAACTGCAACCCTCAAACGGACAAATAAGCATTAACATTGAACCGTATTATATACCACAAATATTTGGACAGTTCAACCATTTAACTATAGCACAGGCATTACAGATTGAAAATAAGCTGAATGCGTTAAAAGAAATTCTGAACGGAAATCCAGACGAAGAAAATTTCACTTTACTTAACGATGACTGGACGATAGAAGACCGTTGTAATGAGGCTTTGCTTTATTGGCGCTTATCTGATCTGGATCTGTCGCAAAAAATGGAAACATTGAGTGGCGGGCAGAAAACAAAGGTTTTCCTTGCCGGTATTTCCATTCATCAACCTGAATTGGTTTTGCTGGACGAACCGAGCAACCACCTGGATACTTCGGGCAGACAACTGTTATATAATTTCATACAATCCACAAAAACCACGTTAATTATAGTAAGCCACGACAGAAAATTACTGAACCTTTCAGATACTGTTTGTGAGCTAAACAAAAACGGAATTAAGGTTTATGGCGGCAATTACAATTTTTACCGGGAGCAAAAACAAATTGAAACCAATGCACTGAATCAGGACATTCAAAGCAAAGAAAAAGCACTGAAAAAAGCCAGAGAAAAAGAACGGGAAACTTTGGAGCAACAACAAAGATCAGACAGCCGGGGAAAAGCCAAACAGGAAAAATCAGGCGTTGCCCGGATAATGATGAACACTTTGCGTAACAATGCCGAAAACAGCACTGCGAAGCTAAAAAGTGTTCACGAGGAAAAAACAGTGAACATTAAACAAGAGCTGCAGGAACTACGCTCTTCTCTTTCAGGAACCGACCAAATGAAGTTTGGGTTTGACCACTCAAAATTACACAAAGGGAAAAATCTTTTCATTGCTGACAATATCAATTTCACCTACGGAAACGAAAAATATTTATGGCGTGAAAACCTGAATTTTCAAATCGTTAGTGGAGAACGTATTGCTATAAAAGGGACAAACGGCTCTGGCAAAACGACTTTAATAAAAATAATTCTCGGAAATCTTATACCGCAAACAGGAACGGCTTTTATTACAGAAAACAAATCGGTTTATATTGACCAGGATTATTCTTTGATAAATACTCAGCTGAAAGTTTATGAGCAGGCACAGCAGTTTAACACTTCTGCATTGCAGGAACATGAAATAAAAATAAGATTGAACCGCTTTCTATTTACAAAAGCAGATTGGGACAAACCCTGCAGTGTTTTGAGTGGCGGGGAAAGAATGCGTTTGATGCTGTGCTGTTTAAACATAGGGAATCAATCACCCGATATCATTATCCTGGACGAACCGACAAATAACCTGGATATTCAGAATATAGAAATACTGACAAACGCTATCAATGATTACCAGGGCACATTGCTTGTTATTTCACACGATGAAACTTTTTTAGAACAAATCTATATTGAACGAACAATTGAACTTTGAGGAACATATAGCGCAACACTAATCGTTCTGAATATGCCTTAATTCCCCAATTTCAATCATATGATTTGTCTGAAATATTTCACCCCTGCTTTTCCACCAGGTACTTCCAATACCTTTTAGGCACATGCTGCAAGTGCAGCTTAAGGTTTTTACGGGCTTCTATATTAGTACTTTTAAAGTATTGCTGCCAAAGACGCTGAAATTTCTCATCCTCCTCATCCAGGGCTATAGCAATGGCAGGAGCAGTCAATGATTGCTTTTGTTCAGGCGATAAAGCCACTTCCGAAACAGCAACTTTATTATACAGCAATCCATATTTCCTTTTTACGTCATAGATCAGCCAGGGCTGGTCGGCATAACGTTTCCTGAAAAAATCCGAGATAAGAGGCAGTACATTAAAATCCGGTTCGATAAGCGCAAAATACATTCCATCATTGCTTTTCTGAAAACGGATAAAAGCTTTCATACGATGGCGTTCGCGGCTTACTTTCTTTAATGTTTGGGCAAAATATAACACATCAGTATCGCCAAAGTTTTCTAAAACACCAACACCGGTTTTAAAAACTGCTGTAATGATTTTGAAAGAAACGCTCCATGCTTTTTCATCCTCCGATAAAAAAGCCCGGAAAAAATCTTTTGCTTTTTCCATACCAGCTTTTTCTTGTAATCCATCCTGCACCCGTCTGGCTTTAGCAGAGTCTGTGTATATTTCTCTTTTATCCCTAAAAAAATCCCCCGCAAATTGTTGCGGCGTTAAGGGAATAACGTTCCATTCCTTTCTTTCGAAGCTTTCAAAAACGCAGCATAAAAAACCTGCATAACTACCGTCAAATAAATAATACATTTTAAAAAAATGAGAGTTGCGCTTCGGGCGTTTTACTTTTATATTTACTGTTCCCGTTTTGCAGGATATTATTCCTGATAGCTGCCACAGATAGTGTTCCCAATACAAAAGGAGAATCGGCACATACCATAAAATGTTTTGCCCTGTTGTACGCGATGCCCATTTTTTGTAGCTGGTACTCGTGCAGCCTTCCAAACTTTCTTGCCTGGATGATCTTCATGGCCGACTGCCGGCCAATACCAGGGATGCGGATGATCATTTTATAATCCGCCCTGTTGATATCTACAGGAAATAAATGAGGGTTACGTAATGCCCAGCTGAGCTTGGGGTCAATATCCAGGTCAAGGCTGGTATATTCCTTATTTAAAATTTCATCCAGCTCAAAACCGTAAAAACGCAACAGCCAATCCGTTTGATATAAACGGTTCTCCCGGATCAAAGGCGGCGCAGACCCAACCTGCGGCAATAAATTATTATTTGTATTCACAGGCACATAACCACTATAATACACCCTTTTCAGCTGATAATTTTTATAAAATGTTTTTGCCACGTTCATGATCTCAAAATCTGTTTCTGGTGTGGCGCCTATCACTATTTGCGTGCTTTGTCCTGCCGGCACAAAAACGGGAACATGTTTGATTATTTTAGAATCAGATTTATAACTATGCATTTGTTCATTTACAAAAGCCAATGGTTTCTTTACAGATTCATGATCCTTATCCGGCGCTACCATTTTTAAACCCGCTTCTGTGGGCATTTCCAGGTTAATGCTCATTCTATCGGCATATAATCCGGCTTCTTTGATCAGCTCTTCACTGGCGCCGGGAATGGTTTTTAAATGGATATAACCGTTATATTTTTCTTCCATCCGCAGCTTCTTTATAATTCTCAGTAAACGCTCCATGGTAAAATCGGCATTTTTAAAAATGCCTGAGCTCAGGAACAAACCTTCAATATAATTCCTGCGGTAAAAATTCATTGTCAGCTCCACCACTTCATCAACTGTAAAAGCAGCCCTTTTCACATCATTGCTTTTCCTGCTCACGCAAAAAGCACAATCATAAATACAATGGTTGGTAAGTAAAATTTTCAGTAAAGAAACACATCTGCCGTCTTCCGTGTACGTGTGGCAGATACCTGATGACGAAGCATCACCAATGCCACCTGTATTTTTTCTTTTGCTCCCGCTGGAACTGCAGCTCACATCGTATTTGGCCGCATCCGCCAGTATCTTCAACTTTTCTTCTATTCTTTCCAATTCAAAATATTTATTACTACAAATTTACTAAATTTTTTAGTAAAAAACATTTTATATGAACGTTAAAAATTCATATCGCGATCTTTACATGAATACATCGGCATATTTATATTTTTGCGGGTAATGGACACTATCTTAAAATATTTCTCTGAGTTTTCTGATACCCAGTTGGAACAGTTAAAAGCGCTGGAAGAACTGTATAAACAGTGGAATGAAAAAATAAATGTGATCAGCCGTAAAGATATTGACAGTCTTTATGAAAAGCATGTGCTGCATTCTTTAAGCATTGCTGCTGTTTATCATTTTGATGCAGGCAGCCGCATTGTGGATCTTGGCTGCGGCGGTGGGTTTCCGGGTGTGCCGCTGGCGATATTTTTTCCTGAAGTTCATTTTCACCTGGTAGACAGCATTGCTAAAAAACTAAAGGTGGTACAGGAGGTTGCTGAGGCAACCGGACTAAAAAATATAACCGTTCAGCATACCCGCGTTGAAGACATAAAGGATAAAAAATTTGATTATGTTATTTCCCGTGCTGTAGCACCGCTTAAAGATCTTTGGAATTGGAGTAAACCTCTTATCCAGAAATCAAATACAGAAAGAAGTAATGATGCTCCTGCTCCCGGATTGATCTGCCTTAAAGGGGGCGACCTGGCAAAAGAGATCCAGGAAAGCGGCACGCGCCCCTATGTTACTCCTATTAAAGATATTTTTGAGGAGCCGTTCTTTGAAGAGAAGTATATTTTGTATGTACCTAAATAGTCAATAGTCCACGGACCATAGACCATGGGCTATTAATACCCCCTTTTAAGACTATATGCTTCTAACAGCGCTTTTTTATTTGGTATATTTTCGATATTAGCAATATCCATATCACCAAAAACATCTTTAAACAATACCATGGGCTCTATAAAATTATATGCCTGCCATGGCAGGTAATAGCCTACGCTGCGTCCTCTATGTGGTATAAGGTTCATCGCTTCCACAGCAATACCCGGATCGCCATAGCCAGGGATAGGCTGGGAGCGATCCCAATTCACAGCCTGTTTCGTATTATTTAAACAAAGCCGGGCAGTATTCAAAAAGATCCTGTCATTAGAATATAAATACACACGATAAAAGGCAAATGCATCAATCGCCGCATATGTATCACAGCCATTACCTGCGGAAGCAATAATACTCAACCCCGTTGTACCTCTTGTTTTTGGGTAAGTGGCCATGCCATCATCCGGCGGAATAGGAACATTCCAGGAATAAATCCAGGTTTGATAGTAATAGGCTGCCTGAAGCGCTGCATCCATCCATTTGGAATCTCTTGTTAAATCATACAAAGCAAGATAAGCTCTCAGTGCCATAGAGGCTGCTTCTTTATCAGGAACATTCGGATTATCCGGAGTACCTCCTATATATTTAAAATTGATGTAAGAATCGTTGTACAAAAAGTTGCCGGCATTTAATGCGGACTGTTTGTAAGAATTATTATCGGTTGCAAAAAACAATTCAACCAGAAAAGGAATGATATGTGATGTATTGGTTTTTTCAGAATTGCTTACCGTATTGGTTGTAAAATTTACGGATCTTGGAAAAGAACCATCGTTGTTCTGCTTTGTTAAAACCCAATCAGCAGCCGTTTTACAAAACTGCAGCCAGTTATCTTTATTAACCCCATTCTTTTTTTCAAATTTCCAGGCCCAAAGCATGCCTAACATACCATCTCCTAATACCCGCATAAAGGTTTCATAACCTGTTCTCCAAGTTTGCGGAGCAGGATCGTACCATGTTCTGACAGCACCATTAGAACTAAGAGCATTAGCCGCCCACCAATCCACAATTTGTTCTCCTTTCAATCTTAGCTGATTATCCCCTTTAATAAATCCTTCACGTATCAGCAATGATGCATTAGGTAGCTGCTGGCCTACAAACCCCATATTCCAGTTATAATCCGCATCAGCAGCAGTACCATTTACCTGGATACGGAAAGGGAAACCCGCCGAATTATTAATTGTTTTCCAATACCTGTTCAGCAAATTTATCTGATCATTATATACTGCTGTTAAATCACAATTATAGATGGGTGGATTTGCCAGGGTATAATACCTGCTCCAGGTATTTTTTAAAGCGATCAAATAATCCTGCTCATATGTAAGGCTGAAAGCCATTTTATAATGCTGCTCAAAATTATTTGTTACAGGATGACTCCTGTACGCCCATCGGTTATTCTGGGCTGCCATTCCAAATATGCCTGTACGCTCTCCCTCTGAGCCCGGATAAGTAATACCCATCAAAGGCCGGGTTTTATTTTGCATACCCACCGATGCAAATTTCATTCTACCATCAATAACTCGGGAAAGGCCATCTTCCTCTGAAAACGTTGCTCCATCAGCATCTTTATGAAAAACAGAGAAAGTCTGACCGGTACTTCGGTCACGTGCCATAAAAACAGGCAAAGGCAAACGATCCTCACGAAACCAGTAAAATTCATCGGCCATACTGCTGGCAAGCGCATTTGCCGGAACATAGCTGTTTTGCTTATACCATACTGAAGGGACAAAAAAATCATAACCGGTTATATCGGAACTGATATTCCGCTGGAAGCCTACTCTTGTTGAAAAACCTTTTTCAGTTCCGGCTTTCTCTACCTTTACATTTCTTATTACCTCAAAAGTTCCATCTGCACCAAGTTTTTTATACACATCCAGAAAAGAGAACACGCTGCCTCCCTTACCGGTAAGTATTCCCGTACACAAAACGCTATCCCCCTTTGCTGTTAAACCTGAATACATGGCATCTATCCACGTTAGAGTATTATCATTGTTCACCAGCTCGGCAACAAGCGGTTTCGTCTGCTCATATACTGTGCTGCCATCCGCGCTGGATAGTACAACATAATAAGCATTCTCCCCCACCCTATTAAATGACAAACCAGATACAGTTCCTTTAATTGAAGCAACACCTTTTATTGTATCTGTAACAGGTGTCTTTCCCGGATTGCCAGGAATGTTTGCAGGTGTTTTTTTGCAGCCTGCAAAAAAAAGTAATAAGATCAGAAACATGAGACTGATAAAAGTTTTAAGTGGATATATTGTAATCTTTTTTATCATTACGGCAAACCTATTTATAAAGTTTTTCATGCAATGCTTTTAATGATGCCGCAGGCATTTTCAATTGGTACCGGTCGTAAGTAATAATTCCATTTACTTCAGTTTCCACATCTGTAAGCTGTGTATATATAGCAGCTGAAAAGCCATCTTTCTTCATTGCTTCAATGCGATCAACCAACCGGGTATATGCACTCAGCAATTCTTTTTCTGATGTATAATTTGAATATCCCCACGAGTCTTTTTTCATGGTGTGATTTTTTATAGCTAAGCCCAGTCCCCCAAACTCCCCTATCACAAGGGACCTCCTATCTTCTAAAGGAAATGACTGATCTAATCGTTCTCCATAAAGATGATAATCGCGCATTTCCCCTTCACCCCTGTCTATCCAGCCACTTGGGCCATCCACAAGGCGTGTGGGGTCTAAAGTTTTTGTCCAGCTCAGCATTTCGTTAGTTTTAAATTGCCCCCAACTTTCATTAAATGGCACCCATACTACAATACTTGGATGTTTTTTTAAAGACCGGATAATTGCCGCCCACTCACTTCGGAATACCTGTTCGGAGGCTTCCGTTCTTTCCACATCTTTATAATGCCTGGCCAGCCAGTTACCTTCTATGGAATGCTCATGATCCTTCACCGGTACTATTTCTCCATAACCACTGGGCATATCCTGCCAAACCAAAAGCCCTAATACATCACAATGATAATACCATCGTGACGGCTCTACTTTTACATGCTTCCGAACCGTATTAAATCCCATTTCTTTCATGCGCTTAATATCGCTTACCAAAGCTGCTTCCGTAGGTGCCGTATAGATCCCATCCGGCCAATATCCCTGATCTAACGGACCGTACATAAATACAGGTTTATTGTTTAAAAAGATCCGCTGTACACCATTTTCGTCTTTTGCAACAGCAATTTTTCTCATGCCGAAATAACCTTTAACCTGATCTACTACTTTGTTATTTCTTTTAATAGTTAGTTGCAGGTCGTAAAGATCAGGCTGATCAGGGCTCCAGAGCTTTGCACCGGGTATTGACATGGGTTTTAAAAATGCAGTGTCGGAAAAAGTAGTTTGGGTAACAAGCTTGCCCAATCTTAATATTGATACAATATACTGATCGCCTGAACGGGGGTTTACAATTTCCGGCTGAATGGTCACAGTTGAATGATCTATATCAGTAACTACATTGTAATCTTTGATATAGGTCTTTGGCACCTGCTCTATCCATACTGTTTGCCATATACCCGTTACAGATGTATAATAAATACCGGAGGGATTGGAGACCTGCTTTCCCCGGGCCTGCTCCCCCTCATCTGTAGGATCCCAGCAACTTATAATAATACTATTCTTACCGTTGTTTAGATAAGCAGTTATATTCTGCTCTATGGGAATATACCCGCCTTCGTGCGTTACTATCTCTTTTCCATTAACATAGATTCGCGTTTGCCAGTCGCAGGCACCGATGTGCAACAGAACATTTCTGTCACTTCGCTTTTGAATGTTTATATTTTTTTGATACCAAAGCTTTTTTGTTTTATCAATTCTCTTTTGAACGCCGGACAAATATGACTCCATCGGAAACGGCACAATAATCTCACCTTCCCATTTACCGGGAATGTCACTATGCTCATCTGTTATAGCATATTGCCATGCGCCATTAAGATTTTGCCAGCTACTCCTGACCATTTGCGGCCTGGGATATTCATTCAGCGGTTTTGCCTTGTCTGATTTATGCGTCCAGGGCGTAGGCATATAAGCATTTACGGAAGTCTGAGCATGAACGCTTCCCAATATCAACATTCCCGCAACTATACCACTCATTAACAATTTACTCATCACTTGCTATTATTTGTTTTATTCACTTTGAATCAGTTTCCACGAAGTAAAAGATAGCGCATTCTGCTCTCCGGTTGGGAAATTAACGGTATAACCAATACTTAGCTGTGCAGATGCATTTAATTCAAAAGGTATGGTTACCGCAGTACGACTATCTACTGCGTAGCAATCTGCTTTAAACATAATATTTGGATTATCCCAACTCAAACTGCCTCCTGATGCAATGGCTACAAAAGCACGGTTTAAACCACCCTTCAGATCGCCTGAGTTCCATCCCCTTGCGGCAATAAGCACATATCTGCCGGCAGGCAATGTTGTTGTTTGCCATATAGCGCCATTTAATGCCGGTCCGCCCCAGTTTTCAGCAGACATAAACCTTCTATCCCCCCATGCGTCATACATACTTAATTGCATCCGATCTGTGTACAGCCAATCGTTCACAAGAAATCTTCTCCCCGGATCATTAGGCTGTGCAGCGCCAAGACTGAAGGGCTGCTGATAATTTTTAAGATACTGGCTCGTTACATCATTAAACTTCAGAGGCAACCCTGTGGCTTCGTACGTACCCGACCAAAGAAAATAAGAGTTGGACATGTCTGTTTCCAGCGCTACCCTGTAAAACAGATAGTCCCTGAA
>DAOLFI010000050.1:0-10141 GCA_035326385.1 Niabella sp. | reverse complement strand
TTCTCCCGCCTACATTTGCCCAGTTTCTCAAAAACCCTTTTACGTAATTGATATTATAGTAAACAGAAGCGCGGGAGTTTTGCACAAAAAGATTATCAAAATAATAAGCAAGGTTGGCATTAAACTTAAAAGAGGGTTCGTTCCGGATCTGTGTGCGATAGAACAAATAAGGGGCTCCCTGTTTATTAAACTCTGTATTGAACAAGGAGCTTATTTTGGATATATTAAATGAAAAGTCAAACTTTTTGGCATAGCTATACATAATTTCCGCATCTATCCCTTTTGTCTCCACATCTTCCAGGTTCTCAAACCGGGTATTATCATTATTTCCTGATAGTAAGCCTTCCCTGATCATCCCCTGCGTATTCCTGTAAATAAGCGAGCTGTTCAGTTTAAATGAGTGCTGCTCCACTATATATGGGCCCCAGCTCACACCTATATTGGCGTTATAGCTTACTTCTGGTTCTAACTCCCCAACAGGGGGTAATAAATTGTCGGCTACATTACCAAATATTTCGTTGGCATTTGGCAACCTAATGGCCTTTTCTCCCGAACCTAAAAGGTATAATCTCGGGTTAAGCTTATAGGATAAAGCAATTCCGTATCCGCTATGATCCCTGTTACTTTCAATAACATTCAAACCATACTGGGGTGGATTTGCCGTAACCTGGTAGGGCTCGTTCGAAGTGACTTTCTGGAAATAATGCTTGTAAAAGATATTGGTTCTTAATTTTTCGGTAAAAGCCAGGTTCTCATACGTGAACGAAACAATATTTTTTTGCAGGTCTCTTGTGTTTTCCAAAAGCTGCAAACCTAAAGGCTGCATCTTATCCTTTGTACCTCTTTTAAAATTATTAAAGAGGTAATTGGCATATACATGATGATTGGAATTGATAGCATACCCGAGGTTAACCCGTGTTACCAATGTTTTGTCGCTGTTTATCCCGGTTGTTTTCGCGTTAGCCGCTTCTGCCCCGCTATTATATTTTACAAATGAACCGTCAGGGTATTCTATAGGCTCACCGCGCCAATCGTACATCCAGCCTACAGTGTCTATTACCTGGCGTTTCAGGTGAGAGTAGCTGGCATCCACTTTTACAGACAAACCTTCTGTGAACAGGTGCTTTTTCTCATAGTTCAGCGTAGCAACATCACTGTTCCCGCGCGTATGCCTGTCTCCGTAAGGCCTGTCCATCGTTCTGCCGTGCTGCACCTCCTTGTAGTCCTTCGAAAGAACACCCCCTATTAAAAAACGGTCAGCCCATTTTACATCGGTATATCCTAAATTCACTCTTCCACCGTAAGAGCGGTAAGCATCATGGAACCGTTTCGCTCTTTGATTTAATGTGGTTGCGCCGGTATAATCCTTAAACGAAATCCTGTTGCCCCAAACCTCATAGTTATTATCACTATAATTATAAAAACCGGAAGCCTCTACACCAAAACCATTATTCTGACGAAAACTCCCTGTCATATTCCATTGATGCGTATTAAAAGACCCGGCAGAATAAGAGGTAATTAAGGAATTTTTCGATTTCTGTTTTTTAAGCACCACATTTATCGCTCCTCCCAAAGCATCCTCAGAAAGGTTGCCGGGAACAACTCCCTTGTATATCTCAATCCGTTCAATCAGGGCCGGAGGTATGCTATTCAATGAAAAGGCTGAACCATAATTTGTAGATGGAACACCGTCAATAAATATCTTTACTGCATTACCGGAAAGTCCATTTATATTATAGTGAATATGTGAGCCCAAACCTCCGTCCTGCCTGATGCGTACGCCTGCAGAACGGTCAAGCAGCTCGTTCGTTTGTATAGATTGTGCAGCATATTTTTGTGTTTCAATCACATTCACCGCAAATCCTGAAGTCTCTATTATCCTTTTTTTAGACAGACCTTCTACCTTAACTTCTTCCAAACGTTCCTTATCGTTTTTCTTCAGCCTGAAATTTTGTATAATGGTATCTGAACCTGTAATAGTAATCGCTGCATGTTGTGTTTCATAGCCCACCATAGAGCTGCTAAGCTGGTGCTTGCCGGCGGGCAGTTGCAGCAGGTACCAGCCATCCGCCCCGGAAAGAGTGAAGCTACCTGTATGCTGTACACCAATGGTAACTTTGGCAGCGGGGGCGCCGTTCTCATCAGTTATCAAACCTGTTACGGTTCCCTGGGACTGAGCTTTAAGAGTAGTCAACACCGTGAAACCTATACACAATACCTGCAAGATTATTTTATTGTACGTCATTTATTTATCAATCACCGATTTTCTTAAAAGAATAATGTCCGTTACGAACAGCAGAAAATGACTTTTTCATTGAGTTGCAAAAGTATCTGCATGATCCAACTCTTGGTTACGAGATCAGGAAAAAGAATTAAAGCCAATCAATTGAAGTAAATTGGATGAAATGCTTATATAGCGGGGGTTTTAAAGTATTGCTGAAATATAAATCTTCAGAATCCCTTCAGAATTCAGCGTGTGGTTCTATTCAAAATACCAACTACGTTTAAAATGAAACAGGCTCAATAACCCTTTCTTCAGAATTTCTTCAAAATCGCTCTTAATATTTGGCCCGAATAAGGTTTATTGAATTGAGAGTACTAATCATAGAAGGAGAAGAAAGGCTGGTCAGGAGTATTTACCGGCATATTGCGCATGAAAATTACTCTTGCGATGTGGCTTTTAATATCACAGATGGCAGGCGAATGATTGAAAGCTTCAATTATGACTGTATTTTATTAGATATAGACCTTTCCAATAGCCAGGGACTGGCTTTACTAAAAGAAATAAGAAGGAATAAAAAACACACAGGGGTTATTGTTATTTCCCAAAAAAGTGCTGTTGAAGATAAAATCGTTTCATTAAAGCTCGGTGCAGATGACTATCTTACAAAGCCGATCCATTTAGGCGAACTAAGCGCCAGAATCAGGTCGATTATCAGAAGATGGTCTATAAACGATGATACTGAAATTGTATTTCTGGATTTAAAGTTAAATACATTAAAAAGAATGGCTATTGTTGCAGACAAGGAAATACAGCTGACAAAAAAAGAGTATGAAATTTTATATTTATTGATTGCTCATAATAACCGGGTGGTTTCTAAAGAAGAGATTGCAAAGCGTCTTTCAGGACAATCTGATATATTCCTGTACAACTTCGACACACTCTATGCCCACGTTAAAAATTTAAAGAAAAAGCTATTGTCTGCCGGCAGGTATATAAAAACTGTATATTCGATTGGCTATAAACTGGCAGAGTAAAAAATCATCTTTGAATCTAAAGAGCGCAAAAACACTCCGCTGCTAAAATATCTTCCCTTCAAATTTTATCCCAAATCAGTTTTCATTTTTGTGCAATAAATTTTAAAAGCACAAGCAAATGAAGACAAGACGTACCCTTTACCTATTCCTCATATTAATCTTCACATTCAATTATTCTTATGCACAGGTAACATCAGTGACCATTTCAGGTATGGTAAGAAATAAAACAGATAAATCTGTCATTCCCTATGCCAACCTGGTAATAAAGATGGCAAAGGACACTTCTTTTATTGCCGGTACTGTAACCAACGAAGAGGGAAGATTCTCTGTTGAAAATATCAAACCGGGCAACTATATGCTGGAAGTTTCATTTACAGGATTTGAAACAAAAGAGCAACCATTGTTTGTTGGCAGCCTTTCTGCGTTTTTAGATATTCCCGTTATTGAGCTGGAAGAAAAAGTAACGGCTTTGGAAAACGTTACCGTTAGCGCAACTGCAAGCGGCTTAAGCAATGCGCTGGACAAAAAAACCTATTCGGTGGCCGACAATATCAGCCAGGGCGGCGGCTCCGTTCTGCAAAGTATGCAAAACCTCCCGGGCGTTACCGTGCAGGATGGGAAAGTGCAGCTTCGCGGAAGCGATAAGGTAACAGTGCTGATTGACGGAAAGCAAACCTCGCTCACAGGTTTCGGAAGCCAGAAAGGACTGGACAATATCCCAGCCTCCGCCATTGATAGAATTGAGATCATCAATAATCCTTCTTCAAAATACGAAGCCAATGGTAATGCAGGTATCATCAATATTATTATGAAGAAGAACAAAAAGAACGGCTTTAATGGTAAAGCTGCTTTCACAGGCGGACTGGGCTCACTTTGGGAACGGAAAGAGAATTACCCGGGCATCCGTCCGCAATATACTTTAACGCCGAAGATCAACCCTTCTCTATCACTCAATTACCGGAAAAACAAAGTAAACCTCTTTTTACAGGCAGATAACCTTTATACCAAAACCCTCAACAAGAACGAATATGTAACCCGCACTTACGATGAAGGAACCGTGAACCATTACCAACTGAAACGAAACAGGATCACTAACTATCTTACCGTCAATACCGGGGTGGACTGGGATATCAATGACCAAAACGCACTTACCATTTCTGCAATGTATGGCAACGAAAGCATCAAAGACCGGGGCGACCAGCCCATGTTCAATAAAGATTTTTTGCAAAGACTCCGCCTGTGGCAGTTTTTTGAGGATGAAGTGCTGACAACAGCAATGACATCGGCTTCTTTCCGACATAAATTCAATGAACCTGGACATCAGCTGAACGCTGGTTTTAATTACACTTTCCACCGTGAAGATGAAAAATATTTTTACGACAACATTTTGCCGTCATCAACAGGAAAAGATGATTTCGCCCTCATTGCGGACGAACAGGTTGTTGATTTTAATCTCGATTATACCAAACCTCTAAAATCAGGACGTTTGGAAGCAGGAATTAAATTCAGAAACCGAAATATTCCTACTGATATGGTTTTCAATCCGGGCCCCAATTCAGTAATGGACATTGATGCCGACGGTTCAGCAACATATAAAGAGCTCATTCCTGCCGTATATGGAAATTATGTTTTTGAAAACGAAAACTGGGAAACCGAATTGGGTTTACGTTTGGAATACGTTAATATACGATATGATGTAGAACCCGGGCATAACACCTACAGCAGTGATGGTTATCATTACACCCAGCCTTTCCCCAATCTGCGGTTAGCCTACAAACTTGATGACAACAACAAGATCTCTTTATTCTATAACCGAAGGGTAGACAGGCCCAACGAAGTGGACATCCGTATTTTTCCGAAATATGATGATGCGGAGATCATAAAAGTAGGTAACCCCGCACTGCGCCCTCAGTTCACCAATTCTGTTGAATTGGGATACAAGCACAACTGGAGTAACAGTTATTTTTATTCGGCATTGTATCATCGTTTTGCGAACGGAACTATTACCAGGATCTCAAGTATTGTTCCCGGAAACACGTTGGTTTACGCTATTTTTCAAAATGCCGGGAAGAGCTATAGTACAGGCCTGGAAGCAATATGGAACCAGAGAGTATCGGATATTTATTCTTTTAACCTTAACGGAAATATTTACCGGAACCAGATCAATGCGTTTACAGTGGAAAATTTATATCCACAGCCTAACACGTTCTCTGCAGGAGAGCAAACAGCAATATCAGGCAACCTGAAACTGAATAACACATTCCGTTTTTCCAAAGGCTGGGATGCGCAATTATCGGCTGTTTATTTAGCACCCGACATTATTCCACAGGGAAAAATCTTATCCAGATTCTCCATAGATGCCGGTCTGAAAAAATCAGTTCAGAAAGGCAAAGGCGAGCTATTTTTCAATGCTACCGATTTACTGAATACCATGGTCATTAAAAAGAAGATAGATGGAATGGGCTTTCATTACACCAGTGATGATTATTACGAAACGCAGGTTATAAGGCTGGGATATAGCTATAAGTTTTAAGAGATGAAAGACAGGTCTCTCTTCTTGGCAGCACTGGTTTTCTTTACAGGTTTGCAAAAATTAAACAGACAGAACAATGCTGACGCGGCCAGTAAACCTGACAGTATTTTTATTACCGATGATAATTCCTATAAACTGAATTACAAAAGCTGATTGTACCTGCTGTATTTATTTATAGTGTACGGAACGGCAAGTTGAGTATTGATGAATTAATACAACCTGACCGTTCCAATAAACACTCATTTCTGGTTAAGCACCTCAGGATACTCTTTTGCTTTATTTACCGGGATTTACCGTATCCTTAACGATAAGCAATGTGGTGGCCGGTGAGGGATTAGGTATCCTGTCTACCGAACTGGATTATTGGGTGTACCCTAAAATCAATACGTGATTCAGCAATAAGAAAAAGACCGGTACTGCCATGACAATGCCTTTTTACCGGCATAAAGGCACTAGCCTGGGTTACGTAAAAAATCTCTAACTGATTTTTATTTCAAACCTGGTAACATAAACAGTATCCATAATTTTCCGCATCCCGTAAGAAATAATTTCTCAAATCGTAAACACTGCCTTTATTACTCCGGGTATTTTTGTGCCCATTCACAAACACATTATAATATTATTTGATTAACTGTTTCACATGCTAAAAAAGTTATTATTCCCTCTACTATTATTTTTAACCGTTCAGGGCTTTTGTCAACAGGAAACAGGTTCTGTGTCAGGCACTATTATTTCTGTAGACAATGAACCGCTTGAAATGGTTGCTGTTTCTTTGCCTGAATTAAAAAAAACCACCCTTACGGATACCAAAGGCAGTTTCAGGCTCAGCAATATTGCTCCCGGAAACTATAGTATCCGTATTCAAATGATCGGGTTTAAACAAAAAGATATTGCTGTAACTGTTGCAGCAAACCAGGATGCTGTTGTAAATTTTAAACTGACAGAAGAAAATATCCGTGCCTTACAGGAGATAACGGTGTTTAGTGGTGTCAACAAATTTTCAAGGAAGGAGAGCGGGTATGTTGCTCGTCTTCCACTCAAAAACCTGGAAAACCCACAGGTATATACCACGGTAACTAAAGAACTGATAGCAGAGCAGATGGCCGTAGACCTGGGCAGCGTTTCCAAAAATGTACCGGGCGCAGGTGTACCTATGATCGCTAACCAGGGACGTGTAACATTCCGGTCGCGCGGTTTTGCCACTGAACCTAACGCCAGGAACGGTGTGGCCGGCGCTGCTTTTTCCGTGATCGACCCTATTAATCTTGAGCGGCTGGAAGTAATAAAAGGACCTTCTACTACCCTGTTCGGAACCAGTATTTCCAGCAGTTATGGAGGGCTATATAACCGTGTTACTAAAAAGCCTTACAATGCTTTTGGCGGCGAAGTAGCCTATTTGGGTGGCAGCTGGAATTACAATCGCTTTACTGCTGATATCAATACCCCGGTTAACGCAGACAGAACGGCATTATTCCGTTTGAATGCCGCCACTACTTTTGACCGCAGCTTCCAGGATCTCGGATATACCAATAATATCAGCCTTGCTCCCAGCTTTTCCTACCAGGTTACAGACCGTCTTTCCCTCCTGGTGGATGTGGAATTCGGCCATACGAAAGGCACTTCTGTAGTGCGCTTTAATCCCTATACCGGCAGTAATAAAACGCAGTCGATTGTAGACATGCAGTTCCCTTATAAAAAAACATTTCTCAGCAATGACCTTCCCTATCAAACGCAGATGTTCAACTATTTCATCCAGGCCAATTATAAAATTTCTGATCAGTGGACTTCGCAAACCGTTTTATCAAGGGCCAGGTCAACTATCAACGGATATATAACTGCTTTAAACGGACGCACCGATTCTACCCTTCGTTCCCAGGTTATTACCGGTTATACCAGCTTTATAGCTACGGACATTCAGCAGAACTTTATTGGGGATTTTAAGATTGGTAATCACCGGAACAGGATGGTAATCGGGCTGGATTACTATAACAACTTCAGTGATTTTGACCGGGTGACTGTGAACAATACCCCTAACGTTAATTTCATCAACCCCTCTCCTAATTACCGGATCAGCAGGGCGCTGATCGACTCCCTGTCGAAGTCTGGAACACTTCGCAAGGAACACAATGGAGATGATACCTATGCTGCTTATATATCTGATGTGTTTAATATCACCAAACGCCTGGTAGCTATGGCAAGTTTACGCGTGGATAACTACCATTTTAAAGGAGTGTACAACGTAGCAACCGGACAGATAGCCGGAGGCTTAAGCACCGGAGGAACACAAACAGGCCCGTTTGAGCAGACTTCCCTGTCACATAAAACAGGGCTGGCATACGAAGTGATAGATGACCAGCTCTCTGTTTTTGGTAATTATATGAGCGGTTTTTTCAACAGAAGCGGTACCGCCAGGGACGGATCCATATTTAAACCGGAACATGCCAACCAGCTTGAATTTGGTATAAAAGCAGACGCATTTAAACATCGCCTTTCCGGTACAGTAAGCTATTACAATATACAGGTGGAAAATATATTACGTACCGATCCTGAAGATATTAACTATTCCATCCAGGATGGCACACAATTGAGCCAGGGTGTAGAAATTGACATTACCGCCAATCCTTTCCCCGGCTTTAATGCAGTAGTGGGTTATGCCTATAATGAAAGTAAATATACTAAAGCAGATGCTTCTGTGAATGGGCTAAGGCCGGCTCTGTCAGGCCCTGACAAAATATTTAATTTCTGGCTGAGCTACCGGATGATGAACGGAAAGCTAAAAGGGTTGGGTGCCGGATTAGGCGGCAATATAGGCAGTTCTTCCTACCAGACCAACACGCAAACCGCCAAAGTAATCATCCCCGCTTATAAAATGTTTGATGCTACCATTTACTATGATCAGGCAAAATTCCGCATGGGTTTGAAAGTAGATAACTTTACCAGTGAACAGGCCTGGTCCGTACGGTTAACACCGCAGCCACCGGCAAGATTTATTGGCAGTGTAGCGCTTAAATTCTGATAGAAAAATGAAAAAGAATGGGGTCCTTTTGCGGCATTTTTTTTAATGCAACTCACTTGTTTTGCTGATGGCTACTGGAATTAGAGGAAAGCGGCTGTAAAGGCGATACACTTACTATAAAGATAAGATAGGATGGGACAGATGAACAAAAAAGCAGGTGTATAAATAACGGCGCATACAAAAATTGAATTTAAATGAGCAAGGTAGAAATATTTGAAAGCGAAAGAGCAACAGGTTACAACCAGTTCGTGGAAACATGGATAACTAACTATCAGTATTTTTTAGAATGTTTACCAAAGCTATTAAAGGAAACAGACAACAAAGATTTGCTGGTAGTTGGCTGTGGTACAGGTAACGAAATAGAGCAATTTGTACAAGCCCCTGAACATTGGAAAATAACCGGGATAGATCCCTCGCCGGAAATGATCCTGCAGGCGCGGGAAAAATTAAAAGGCTATGAGTATGTAATGCTCATAGAGGGTTTGATAACAGATCTTCCCATTGAGAAAAAATATAATGCAGCAACGCTGCTGCTCGTTTTGCATTTTCTTGAAGATAACGGCAGCAAACTCAACCTCCTCAAAGATATAGCCGGAAGATTAGTGTCGGGAGCGACATTTGTAATGCTGGACATAACGGTAGCTACCAGTCAAATCAGGCAAAGCCTTGAAATATACAGGCTGCTTTTGCCGGACAACCTGGACAAACAAGAAATCAGCACACGCCTGCACAGGATGGAAAATAAGCTTTACCTCGTTTCTGAAGAAAGAATAGCGGAATTATGCACAGAAGCCGGATTTGAAAAACCACTTCGCTTTTTTCAATCCTCCATATACATAGGTTGGATAACTAAAAAAAAGTGAGGCAGCTTCTCTCATCAATAATACTATAAAAGATTTTAGTGCTCACAACTTCACCCCGATAAAAGAATAACCTGAAAAAATTGTAACTTCGCGATCATTCAAAGAGGCTGTATCTACCCGATGCAGCTTTTTTAATAAGCCGATAAATATTCTTACACTGAGATATTACCATATAAAATGAAAATTGCATTCTGGTCCATTGGCAAAGCACACGAAGCCTATGTAAAAAGCGGTGTGGAAGACTTCTCCAGGCGCATTAATAATTATTTTAAGCTGGAATGGGAAATTATTGCCCCGCTTAAAAATGCGGCTAAAATGACTGTTCCTGATATCAAAAAAAGTGAGGCAGACATTATACTGGCCAAAATACAAAAGGATGATTTTTTAATTGCGCTTGATGAAAGGGGCATTCAGCTAAGCTCAGAAGCACTTGCCCAACAAATACAACAGTGTGCCAACAGTTCGGCAAAA
>DAOLFI010000868.1:0-2077 GCA_035326385.1 Niabella sp. | reverse complement strand
GGCTGAAGGATCTGAACTGTAGTTTCGGGCGTTTTACTTCTGCTGTGCTTACCGCCGCTGCAATGGGGCCATTTATATGGGCGCTAATGATCAGAAACGAGGAAACAGAACCTTTTGCGCGCATTTATACGCAGCAAAGATATCATGGCCCTATATGGATCATGCGCATCATAAAAGTATTGCTGGCTTTATTCTTTACTGTTCTTTTATTAAGAAGCATCTATTCTCTTGACATTGCCCTGTATTTTGGCATTGCGCTTTTAGTATCCATACTAATTTTCAGGAGACGGTTGCAGAAAATGTATGATAATATTGAAGACCGTTTTGTGAAGAACCTGAATAACAGGGAAATTGAACAGCAGCGGCTTATAGCGGAACAGGTTGCCCAGAAAAGAAACCAGAGCCTGGCTCCCTGGGATGCACACCTGACCACATTTGAAGTTTCTGCGGATGCCGTAAACATAATAGGGAAAACACTTGAGGCGCTTCAATGGCGCGAACGTATTGGCATAAATGTAGCGATGATCAGGCGTGGTGCTAATACAATTATTCCGCCGGAGCGTGATGAAAAAATATACCCTCACGACAAACTTTATATTATTTGTACCGATAGCCAGGAAAGAAGAATGAACGCCGTGCTGAGGCCCGATAAAAAGGTTATTCAAAATACCAGGGAGATAGAAATGCGATTGGAGCAGTTAATCATTGAAGCGGGTTCTCCGCTGGTAAACAAAAGCATCCGCGAAAGCAATATCAGGAATATTACACACGGACTCGTAGTAGGTATAGAACGCAACGGGGAAAGATATTTAAACCCTGAGTCTAACTGGGTTTTTGAAGAAGGCGATATGGTATGGATCGTAGGTGAGAAAAAGCTGATCAATACCATTGCCGATTAACAACATTACCGGATCTTATAAGTATCACCCGGTTTAGTGCGTTCCACTTTCTGCCTGTTTCCTGTAGCAGATGTATTGCATCCGTTTTGCGAGAAATACCATGCAACAGCTACCAATGCGGCAGCAAGTAATACCCACATCACTGTTGTACCTTTTCTTTTTCGTTGATCCGGTAATAAAAGCTGTTCCCGCATCCGGGCAGTAGTGGTTTCCTTATCTCCTACCAACGTGGCATGACTGGTATTTTCCCTGATAATTTTTTTAGCAGCTACATCGGTAAAAGGAGAAAAAGGAGCTGCTGCCGGTGTAAACTGCACTGCACCATCCACTTCCTGCAAAGTTCCCAGTCCTTCCCACACAACCTTTTCTCCGTTTACCAGCCGCTCTTTAAGATTATTTGCAAACGCCTCAAATAAGCGCCCGGCTTCCTCTTTGGTAACACCTTTATTTACTGACAGCCAGTTATATAAGCCATCAGAAACGGCGTTAAAAAGATCATTATCTGCAATAAATTTCACCTGCCATACCGGGGCCATAATTGTTTCAGCAGACAGGTTAGTGCCAGCCTCTCTTTTCTCCAGCTCAAAAATGCCCACCTGCGGAACAGGTAATTTTTTATATTCCAATAAATATCTTGTAAGAAGCTCAAACATTTTCCTTCTGAATTTAAAAACGAATATAGCAATTCAATTTTTATTGTCCGTTTGAGTTTTGTTTTAAAGCAGAAGAACAGGAATGCTGCTAAAATTCCCTAAGTTTGTTTTATTCAAAATAGAACAGTTATGAAGCTAATGACAAGTAAATACGCAGAGCCTTCAGTAAGCATAGCCCTTTTACTGTTGCGTGTAATATCGGGCTCTGCCATGTTAATGAATCACGGATTAAAAAAAATAAATAATTTCAATGCTATCGTTGCCAAAGGTTTTGCCGATCCTTTTCATATTGGTGTAAAGGCATCGTTAGGACTTACCATCTTTGCTGAGGTATTTTGTGCCGGCCTGATCATTATCGGTTTATTAACAAGGCTTGCTACTTTACCGCTTATTATAGCAATGATCGTTGCCCTGTTTTTTGCACATAGCGGAGACCTGTACGGAGAAGGTGAGCTCTCAGGGCTTTTCCTGACCATTTTTATTGTTATTTTCCTGGTAGGCCCCGGCAGATACAGCCTGGATAAA
>DAOLFI010000867.1:0-2082 GCA_035326385.1 Niabella sp. | reverse complement strand
GATTTCTTTTGTGCAGGCCGGGTTTGTAGGCGCCTGGGGGGAATTTCACAGCTCTACCAATAACCTGACCACTCCTGAAAATGCACGGGCTGTTATCAATAAGATGATGGAGGCTTTTCCAAATGAGATCATGATACAAATGCGTACTCCCGCGCTCAAACGGATGGTTTTTGAGACGGGCGTGCCGATCAGCGAAACACAGGCATATTCAGGTCAGGGTACTGCCCGGGTGGGGCATTACAACCATTGTTTCCTGACAGGTGTTGATGACTATGGCACGTATACAGACCCCGTGGTGGACAAGGATTATATTTCACGGGAGGCGGCATTTGTACCTACCGGTGGAGAAACCTGCCCGCCTACAGAAGGTACACCTTCGTGCCAGAAGGCTATCGACGAAATGAAGCTGCTGAAATGGACCTATCTCAATCTCAACTGGTACAAACCCACTATAGATGCCTGGAGAAACGCCGGTTGCTTTACGGAATTTCAAAGACGGCTGGGTTACCGGCTTACGCTGGCCAGCGTGCTGGCACCGGCAGAAGTGACTGCCGGCGGTACCCTTAATATCCGGATCAATTTAAAGAACACCGGCTATGCCCCGGTGTATAATCCCAAGAAAACCAGCCTGGTCTTAAAAAGCACGGCCGGTGGAACGGAACATTATTTCCCGCTTAATACAGACATCAGGGCATGTAAGCCTTTAGTGCCGCTGGATATAGAAAAAAATATTTCCCTGGCTGGTGTGGCAGCAGGCACTTACGATCTGCACCTGAAAATAGCAGATAATGCTGATCCCTTAAGGGACCGTCCCGAATATTCGATACGGCTTGCCAGCAGCGGTGTGGAATACACCAATAATGGCCTGAACAAGCTTAATATACAGTTGAAAGTAAAATAGAAAGCAGTCTTATTATAAAATATAAAAAGTTAAGACATGAAAATGCGCACGATCATCACATTTGTACTTTTCCTTTTCCTGGCCGGCTCCTGTAAAAAGGACAACGAAGGAAATGCAACTAAAGCGGTATTCAGCTATGTGACAGATGGATTCAGAGCGAACTTTACCAATTTTTCTACCAATGCAAAAGAATATGAGTGGGATTTTGGCGACGGGTCGGATCCATCCATCCAAAGAAACCCCACACACCTGTACAGCAGAGCGGGTGAGTTTACGGTACGTCTTACAATAAGGAATGGAGAGCAAACAAGCACTTTTGAAGACCTGGTATTTATAGAAGGACCGAACAT
This sequence comes from Niabella sp., assembly GCA_035326385.1. Classification (GTDB taxonomy): domain Bacteria; phylum Bacteroidota; class Bacteroidia; order Chitinophagales; family Chitinophagaceae; genus Niabella. The sequence goes on along the minus strand of DAOLFI010000867.1, from coordinate 831 downwards.
TAAGATCGACGCCAACTTTAACGATTGGGAGCATGTGTCCTTTACAGCCGTCATCGAAGATGGCTCGGCAGGTAAGTTCAAAGCCCTAAAAACGTATGCCTCGGCAGAAAATCTTTTTTTCTATATAGAGGGAACAGAAGATATGGAGCTGAATTCGCTCAATTTGCTGATCAACAAAGATAATAACCCTGCTACCGGCCGTGCTTACTGGTGGTATCCCGGAGGTGCCGGGGTAGAGTTTATGCTGGAAGGCGCGCACAATAAGGATGCCCCTGAACTGACCATTGGAACAATATATGCTTTTGGCGGAGCAAACGGTACCGAGGACTGGGTCTGGAATCCTACGGCTGAGTTTGGTGGCAACGTACAATTCTCCAAAACGGTTGTTGCAGGAGGTGTAGCCGCCATTGAGTTCTCTGTAAAGAGGAGCGCTATCGGTAATCCTGCCGGGGAGTTCACTTTTGCCCTGATCAACAGAGACGCCAGTTATAATCCCGAAAGCTCTATTCCTGTATGGGTAGGGGGCAATCCTACCGCTACATTCCTTGCCTTTAAACTGTAAACAGGAATGAGCCTGGTATAAAAAAGTATTATTGTGAATAGTCTGAAAACAAGATCCATACAGCCGGAAAACCCGGTACGGTCTATTATTATCATAGGGGCGCTGTTTTTTATTTTCGGGTTCATTACCTGGCTCAACGCCGTATTGATACCCTATCTCAAGCTGGCCTGTGAGCTAAGCAATTTTGATTCTTACCTGGTAGCGTTTGCATTTTATATTGCCTACTTTGTAATGGCAGTGCCATCAGGGTGGGTCTTAAAGAAGACCGG
>DAOLFI010000049.1:0-10202 GCA_035326385.1 Niabella sp. | reverse complement strand
TCGCGGCTAATTTGAGCAGGGCCCAGTTTTTTAGTTGATATTTGCTCCCTCTCCCACCGGTATATGTGACCCTGAAGCCGGGCCATCATCAGGTTATTTCCATCATCTATATCAGTTCTATAGGTGCTATCCAGCCGCACTACTAAATCGAACCTTCTCTCATTCTCAAAAATCTGTCCGGCGGCTTTTCCGGCAAAAGCGGTACTGATTACATTATTTACGTCCTCTACATTCAAACCATAGTTAGCCATACGGGTCCGGTCATATTCCACGTTGATCTGCGGCAAACCACTCACGCGCTCTACCTGCGGGCTGGTAGCACCCCGTACACTTTGTACTACCTGTGCCACCCTGCCTGCCAGGGATGCCAGTGTATCCATATTTTCCCCGAAGATCTTAACGGCTACGTCCTGCCTGATGCCGGTCATCCGCTCATTAAAGCGCATCTGGATGGGTTGATTCTTCTCAAAAAACACTCCTGGTATTGCTTCCAGTTTTTCACTGATCGCATCAGCCAGCTCATCATAACTCCGTCCGGACTTCCATTCCCTGATGGGCTTTAGAATGATCATCATATCGGTAGCTTCCGGCGGCATTGGGTCGGTAGGCACTTCGGCAGCTCCGGTCTTACCTACTACCATCTTTACCTCATCAAATTGCTTAATGATACGGGACGCCTGCATAGAAGTTTCTATACTCTGGCTCAGCGAGCTGCCCTGCGGAAGGATACAATGAAAAGCAAAATCTCCTTCCTGTAGCTGCGGTATAAATTCACCACCCATATTTTTAAAGATGAATAAGCATACGGCGAACACCACTACAGTTGCAGATACAATGATATATTTTACCTTAAGCGCTTTTTGCAGTAAGGGTTGATAGATCCTTTGCAACCTGCTCATCATTTTATCCGAAAATGTTTCTTTGGCAGAGGGCTTTTTAGACAAAAACAGTGCGCACATCATAGGAATATAAGTAAGTGAAAGGATGAAAGCTCCCATGATGGCAAAAGCGACTGTTTTTGCCATAGGAGTAAACATTTTTCCTTCCACGCCGGCCAATGTCAGGATAGGAATATATACGATCATGATGATGATCTCGCCAAAAGCCGCACTGGTCCTGATTTTTGAAGCAGATTCATACACTTCGGTATCCATTTCCTGCTGGGTAAGCTTTTGCATTGATTTCCTTAAACCTAAATGATGCAGGGTTGCTTCCACTATTATGACGGCCCCATCAACGATAAGGCCAAAGTCTATTGCACCGAGGCTCATCAAATTAGCGCTTACTCCAAAGACATTCATCATACCTAAAGCAAACAGCATCGAAAGCGGTATGGCAGAAGCCACGATAAGCCCCGCCCGAAGATTACCCAGGAAAAGAACCAGTACAAATATCACGATCAACGCGCCCTCAATCAGGTTTTTTTCCACCGTGCTCATGGCTCTGCCCACCAGGTCGGTTCTGTCCAGGAACGGCTCAATAATAACGTCTTCAGGAAGGGACTTCTGGATAGTTGGGATCTTTTCTTTTATACGCTTTACCACCTCATTGCTGTTAGCACCTTTTAACATCATTACCACACCGCCCACAGCGTCTACTTCACCGTTAAAGGTCATCGCTCCATATCGAACGGCGCTTCCAAAACGCACATCCGCTACATCTTTCACAAAAATGGGAACCGTGCCTGTGCTGTTTTTAACAGCAATATTTTTTATATCCTCCAGGGAAGTGGCCAGGCCTATGCCCCGGATAAAATAAGCATTGGGTTTCTTATCAATATAAGCACCACCGGTATTTTGATTATTTTTTTCAAGCGCATTAAAAATATCTGTCACACTAACCCCCATAGCCCTGAGCCGAAAGGGATCAATAGCTACTTCGTACTGTTTGAGCTCGCCACCAAAGCTATTTACTTCAGCTATTCCTTCTGTGCCATACAATTGCCGGGCAACTATCCAATCCTGCATGGTACGCAGGTCTTTAGCATTATATTTTGTTTCGCTTCCCTTTTTGGGGTGCAGAATATACTGGTACACTTCTCCCAAACCAGTACTTACAGGTGCCAGCTCAGGCGTTCCAATACCTTTAGGAATTTTTTCTTCCGCCTCTTTGAGCTTTTCGTTGATGAGCTGCCGGGCAAAGTATATATCAACCTTATCTTTAAACACAACGGTGATTACCGATAATCCGAAGCGGGAAATACTCCTGCTTTCTTCAATATCCGGTATATTGGCGATACTTTGTTCGATTGGAAAAGTAACCAGCTGCTCTACTTCCTGACCGGCAAGTGTGGGGCAAACAGTGATAATCTGCACCTGGTTATTAGTAATATCAGGCACCGCATCAATAGGCAGTCTTGATGCGCTCCAAACTCCCCAGATAACCAGGAGTAATGTCATCATACCGATGACCAGCTTGTTTTTAATACTGAATTTGATAATATTGTCTAACACTATGCATAGAATTAATACTTAACAATAAGGTAAAAATATTTACTGCAGAATACAATAAACAAGGTAATGGGTGCTGCATAGCAGCACAACGCTACTATTGAAACAATAGCGGCATTAAACAGGAAAAACTTACCTGGAAAATTTAAGCATTAATCTTAGGCGGTTGCCAGATATCGTTAGGATAGAGAGATGATAAAGTAGTTTTGCGGATCTGATACTTTCTTATAAAAAAATCCGGCTTTGCAGAAGAAAATGATTGTTGTGCCTGAGACGCCATGAAAATAGAACAGCATGCACAAATACATACCGGCGTACAATGTTCACTTCCATGATCATGACTATCGGCAGTATGTGTAATTAAAGTTTCGGATTTGACATTAATAGCCTGGTTACCCTCATCTGCACAGGGCATACAGGATAATGCAAGAAGATAGACCGCCATTATAAATCCAAAAAGTCTCACGTTGCGAAACTAATATATTTACAAAAAGGCATCAAAATTATTACTGTAACTATATTGCAAAACATTTCAGGCTGGCTTTAATCATCGGTAATCACTCCCTTTTCTGCTCCCATTTTTCCAGGCCATTTTTTATTTTTGATCTTGCTCAGTTTCAGCTTAGCGGGATCGATCTTTACATATTTGATCTTTTCCCGCCTCCAGGTGTACACTATATGTACTATGCCGTCACTGCTTTGTATCACCGAAGGATAAGAATACTGGCTAACAGGCGAATCTTCCAATACCAGCGCCGCATACCACTTTTTGCCATTTCTGGAAAGAGACACGTTTAAAGGTGTGCGCGGCCCTTTTCCTTTTACCCAGCTGCCGTCAGGGAGTACATGGTTATATACTAGCAGATGCCGGCCATCTTTCAAGCTCACGGCATCAGTTCCGGAATTATTATTAGGCATATTCAGCGCCGTCATTTCGCTCCATGTTTTGCCGCCATCCCTGCTCCGGCTTTGAAAAATAACCGTATTCCTTGTACGGCCAAGTACCTGTAAATTGCCATTCCGATGCTTTAAAATAGAAGGCTGGATGGCTGAAAACTTTTTCCCATCATTGATCGGTTCAGATCTTGTCCAGGTTTTGCCCCACTCCTTAGTATATTCAAAATGCACTTTCCAGCCGTTCTTTTCTGTACTTGAGGGGCATATCAATACATTATTTACCAGTTCCGGTTTGTTTTTAATGGGTCCCAGGTAGCCATCCGGCAGGGCCTCACGCTCACTCCAGCTATGACCATTATCTTTTGAACGCTTCAGCCAGCCGGTCCAGCCAGCTACATTAGGCCCTATTTTGTAAAAAAGAATCAGCTCCCCGTTGGGTACCTGGTATAAAACCGGGTTATAACAGGCATATCGCAACGTATCGTTCAGCACCCCATCAGCAACCATTACCGGAGCTGTCCACTTCCCTTCTTTAAGATGGCTGGTCCAGATACATACATCTTTATTACCCTCCCTGGTACCACCAAACCAGGCCGCGATCAGGCCTTCGGGCGTTTCGGCAATAGTAGCGGAATGGGCCTGGGGAAAAGAAGCTTTCTCATAAATAAACTCATCTGTTAGAATACCCTGCTTCCACCGGTTGTTTTGTGCATGTACTCCTATAACAGGCAAAATCATGCAAAAAAGCAAATACAGGTAAATATTTTTTTTCATTTCTATTTTTTTATGGCCATGTTTTACAGTATCGAAAATAAAAATAATTAACTGAAGCCGGCTTTATCACTAAATGGAAGATATAACTATAATACAGTAAATAATAGGTTTTTGCTAACAACCGTTATCTGCTGCCACCTAATCAATATCATATACCAACATGACTAAAAACAGCCTGGAGCATCAGGGACCAAAGTAATTTCGACGAATAATTAGGAACCACTTATACTGTTTGTTATGGAACGTGTACTTTCGTTAAATAAAGTCTTTCTCCAGGCTGTAACTGCTATAAAATATTATTGTATCAGCCTGAATGACGGATGATCTGAAATACTAAAATGAGTAAATTGCTCATTAAAAGATACGACCTCTATATTGCCTGCCTCTTTTTTTTAACCCAGTGCGGGTGGCAGTTTTAATGCTGCCACCCCCATATTAAATTTATGCGTATGATTGATTGGTTTGTAAATCTGATTACAACCAATTCTATAGCCCAGACTATTTTAGTTTTCGGACTTGCAGTTTCGGTGGGCTTGTGGCTTGGTAGAATTAAATTTGGAGGTATTTCGCTCGGCACCACTTTTGTGCTGTTTACCGGAATGTTCCTATCCTATATAGGCATTACAGTGGATGAGCATACCGAGCACTTTCTTAAGGAATTTGGGTTGATACTTTTTGTTTATGCCATTGGATTGCAGGTAGGCCCCAGCTTTTTTGCCAGCCTGAAAAAAAATGCTTTAAACAGCAACCTTATTGCAGGATTAACGGTTCTGACAGGTATAGCCATTACCGTTATCATTTTTTACGCCAGCAAATATAATATATCTACTATGGTAGGTATTATGAGTGGCGCTGTTACCAATACCCCGGGACTGGCTGCTGCGCAAGCCGCGGCGGCTGAATTTAATTTAAGCACTACAGACAGGTCCTTTATCACCCTAGCATACGCCTGTACCTACCCGCTGGGTGTATTTGGTATTATAGGCTCGCTCCTGCTGCTGAAAAAAATATTCAGGGTGAATATTGCGCACGAGCAGGAGTTTCACCGCAAGCTGGATATATTCCGTTCCAACAAACCTGTTTCTCATCATTTCAGGCTGGAGAATAAGCTGCTGTACGGGCAACCGCTGAAAAAGCTGTTTGATATGTTAAAGGAAAAGATTATTGTTTCCCGCATGCTGCATGAGGGAGAAATTATAACTCCTACTCCTGAAACTATCCTTTCTGAAAATGATATACTACTTATTGTTGCCTCTAAAAAAGAAATACTCCAGCTAAAGCTGATTGTAGGACCTTTTACTGAGCATAACCTGAAAGATGCCTCAGAAAGTAAGCTGATCTCCAGGAGGATCGTGGTAACCAAAAAATCGGTTACGCATAAAAGATTGGGCGATCTTGCTGAACTGGCACATGCCAATTTTACACTCACCCGCTTAAAAAGAGCAGGAATTGAGATGGTTCCGCACGGGAACATGCTGCTTCAGCTGGGCGATGTTATAAAAGTAGTAGGGACTGAAGAATCTGTACAACATGCTGCTGATGCCGTAGGTAATTCTTTAAAGAAACTTGAAGCGCCCGATCTGGCTCCCATCTTTATCGGTATTGTATTGGGGGTAATTTTCGGTAGCATTCCTATCAGTTTCCCGGGAATGCCGGTGCCCGTAAAGATAGGGATGGCAGGCGGACCACTTATTATTTCATTGTTGCTAAGCCGGTTTGGTAATGTTTTTTACCTGAATAACTATACTACCAACAGCGCCAACCACATGATACGCGAACTGGGTATTTGCCTGTTCCTTGCCAGTGTGGGTTTGGGCAGCGGTAAAAACCTGTCTGCTGCTTTTGCAGGTGGCCAGGGAATTATATGGGTAACATTAGGCGTTATCATTACAGTAATACCGCTTTTACTCATTGGCATTCTGGCTAAAAAGGTCTTTAAGAAAACTTATTTCGAAATATGCGGCCTGCTATCTGGCGCTTCCACAGATCCTCCTGCGTTAGCCTTTGCTACCAAATTAGCAGGAAACGACATCCCTTCCATTTCTTACGCAACGGTATACCCGTTAACTATGATCCTGAGAATTGTTGGAGCTCAATTACTGATTTTAATGCTGAGCTCATAATAAATCAATAAACTTTTACACTTCTTTCAGGAGGCCGGGACAAACTGACCCGGCCTCCGCAGTTTTATCTGTTCATAACTGAAGAGAATGGCATAGTTTCTGACCGGGCATTGCAGAAGTAACCATTCAATAACCTTTACCAAAAGCCCGCAGCAGTTATTTTTGCAAAAACTTATATCAATGGATCGTTCCGAAATCAAACATCTTGCAGGAACTCATACCGACTTATTATTAGACATTGGTTCTACCTTACTGGCATCCGGCGCCACCAGTGAGCGCATCAACAGAAATGTGCAGCGCATAGGCAGCCAGTTAGGCTACGATGTGGATATTTTCTTTGACTATACAGGACTGATCATTACGATCCAGTTAAAGTCGGACCCTACTATTTATGCCACACGCCATAAAAAGCTCAGCAGGCATCACGCCAACTTTAATATACTTAAAGATATCAGCCTGCTGTCCTGGAAAGTAAAAGAGGATAACTTAGACGTGCCGGAAATAGAAGAAGCCCTGGAAGAAATAAAAACAGAACCTACTTATTCCCGCTGGCAAATATTGGTTGCCGTTGGACTTGCCTGTTTTGCTTTGTGTTTCACTGCAGGAGGAAATCTGAAAAGTGCAGGCATTGCAGGGCTGGCTGGCTTAACCGGAATGTATGTGAGGCAGGAACTGGAAAAAAGAGGCTACCTTTCCATGATCGTGATAATGGGAGCTTCCTTTGTAAGCTCAATGATCGCCAGCACTGATGCCATTTTTAAAATTGGAGACAAGCCTGAAATCACAGCGGCCACCTGCGTGCTTTATCTTATACCTGGCGTTCAGATGATCAACAGCGTTATTGACCTCATTGAAGGTTATTACCCGATGGCCCTTGCCAGAGGCGTATTCAGCAGCTATATTGTATTATGGATTGCAGTTGGTATTACTTTAAGCATTATGTTTATAGGTCTCAGTAATTTTTAAAACGATGAACGAAATACTCTTCTTATCAGTAAAAGATTTTTTATTGGCTGCATTAGTAGCTATTGGCTTTGCCGTTCTGTTCAGAACCCCCCGGTCTGTGTTATGGGTGGCGGGTTTATTAGGGGGTGCAGGGCATTTATTGCGTTATGTGCTGCACTTTCAGATAGGAACCGGCATCGTAATATCTACTTTACTGGCTGCATTATTTATAGGTATTGCCGGCATTTATTTAGCACACAAAGTGCACACACCTCCCGTAGTATTTACAGTACCAGCCTGTATTACCATGATACCTGGCCTATATGCCTACCGGACCATGCTGGGCTTATTAAAAATTACAGACATAGATAACGCCCGGCAGGATGCCAATAATATACTGCTGGATACCGTACACAATTTTGTATTAGCTTCTTCTTTATTGTTCTGCCTGGCAATGGGCATTTGCGTGGGAGTGCTTTTGTTCAGACAAAAAAGCGCCAAACATATTACGTTTAAGCTCAGGCGCAGGGTGATAAGATATAAGGAAAAAAGATAGAACCGGGACATCTCTTCGATCAGCCCCTGCTCCTGCTATTCACCTTCAGTTGGTGTTCAGAAACACGTCCTTTTAATTTTTACCATTGTTGCTTTTCATCATTTCTTCAAAAAAAGCATCCCGGTACGAGTTTCCGATAGCTATTTCATGTTCTTTAATAAACACATCATTATTGTCAAAAGAATGAATATGGTTTTTGTTTACGATGTATGACCGGTTCATTCTTAAAAAGATGGCTCCGGGGAGCATCTCATGTATATTTTTTACATTCATACGGGTGATAATACGCTGTCGCTCCATTTGAATGATCACATAATCTTTCAGTCCTTCGATAAAAAGAATATCTTTCAGGCTGATCCTGAAAAACCGCCTGTCCGATTTAACCACAATGTACTCATCTTCTATATTCTCTACATTCTTTTCATCTTCTTCCAGCAATAAGGAATGATAAGTAATGGCTTTGTCCACTGCTTTTCTGAACCTGGCAGCGTCAATTGGTTTTACCAGGTAATCTATTGCATCAACTTCGTAACTGTCAAGCGCATATTCGGAATAGGCTGTTGTAAAAATGATCAGCGTATGCTTAGGGATGCTTCGGGCAAACTCAATACCCGTTATACCCGGCATCTGGATATCAAGAAATAACAGATCCACCTGAGTTGTTTGCATAAACTCGGAGGCAGTTGCTGCACTGCTAAAACTATCAAGCAACTCCAGTTGGGAAACCTGATCCACCAATTTTTTTATTCCCATACGGGCAATAGGCTCATCATCAACTATAATACATTTCATAAGTTCAATTGTAAGTTTACCGTGTAAGTTGATCCTGTTTCTGCAACATCCAGCATGTAGTTATTTTCAAACAATAAGTTCAGACGGCGTTTAATATTAGCCAATCCCAATCCGCCGGCATCATGTTTTACAGGCTTCAACGGTTTTGAATTTTCGCATTTAAAATAAAGAATGTTGTTTTCCATCCTGAATTTGACATATACATATGAAATACCGGTATCGGGACTATGCTTTACTGCATTTTCCACAAAAGGTATAAAAAGCAATGGCGGTACTTTAATCTCTTCCATATTCCCTTCTGCCGTAATAGTATATTCAAAATGATCGCGCCGGATCCTCTCTAAAGCCAGGAAATCATTCAAAAAAGCAATATCGGCTTTCAGCGAAACGCTGTCCTGTGTGCTGTTATTGAACTGGTATTGTAACATATCATCCAGCTTTTTCAGCATGCCGGATGCAGTCTGCGGTTCTTCCGTCACCATAATATTCGCATTATTGATCATATTGAACAGGAAATGCGGATTGATCTGGCTTTTCAGGAAGCCCAGCTCCGACCGGAAGGTAGCGAGGCTAAGGTCATCTGCTTTTCTATTAGTTTTCATCCATTGTTTAAATAGCAGAAGCGCCGATATACCTCCTAAAAAAAGTAATACTGATAACATAGAAGAGATTATACTCAGGAAAATAGCAATACCTGAAGGCTCCTGACGGGTAACAGCAATATCATAAAAAAGCTCCTGTAATATCACCATTACGAATAATGCAAATACAGTGAACAGCATGACTGAAATGATATAAGCAATCAGCTTATTTTTGGCCAGGAAGCGGGGAAACAGCACATAAGCATTAAAATACACAAGCATGTTCATGAAGAGGTAATAACTTACCCAGCCATACATACGATCTGTTGAAGTATTCATTTTATCCGGAGCATCAAAAAAAATACTAATGGACATTATTAAAATAACCAGCTGCAATAAAAGATGCCTGTGAAATCTGAACCGGTCTTTAATCAGAAATCCTGATAAGTAATAGTTGGTACCTGTTCCTCCCATTTTTTAATGTTTATTTTGAGCGCCACTGCTTTCGGGCTCACCTCCCATGTATGCATTTCATGATACTGTAATGTTAGTCTCTTTTTTATCAAAGAGAACAGTTCTTTGTCTAAAGGTTCATTACCATCTGTTGTACAAATAAAAGATAACATTTCATGCTCCTGGTTAAAAAACAGGTTAATACCGGAGCTGTCTTTAATTGCATGCTGAACAATAGAAATGAATAATAGCGGTGTTACAAATACATTATTGGTGGCTACATCTATATGAATATCAAAATGAAAACCGGCCCTGTTCATTTGTTCCAGTTCAAGAAATTTACGGAGAAAGCTGATCTCTGACCTGAGCAAGACCTTATCCCTGTTACAATCGTACAATTGATATCTGAGCAGCTGCGCTAATTGCATTAGTATTCCAGAGGCTTTTCCCGGATCTGATGATACAGAAACAGCGGCTTTTTGAAGCGTCCGGGATAAAAAAGCAGGTGCTATTTGCCCTTTGAGCTTGTTCAGCTCTGATTTTAAATGTTCACTTTCCAATTGATTTACGCGCTCATTTCCTTTTATCCAATTGCTAAATACCAAAATGGCTGAAACACCAAAAAAGCATA
>DAOLFI010000866.1:0-2088 GCA_035326385.1 Niabella sp. | reverse complement strand
GCTGTTAATGACAAGTAGGCTAAAAGTTTGAAAATCAATGTCACCCTGAGCCTGACGAAGGGTATTAGTAATCCATAGCTCAGGATTCGTCAGGCTCTGCCTGACAACGCTTCTTGACATTTTAAAGAACTTGATTTGCAATTATTTGTGCCTCAGCATGACATTCGTTTTTGTCATTTCAATAAACTTAATTTCTTTATTGATTGGAGTCTCAGGGCAAGAGAAATTATTTAATTGATACGATACTGCATAGTTTGTGCTGACCGGCTGCAAAATAAAAATGGCCATCGTTGCCGATAGCCATCAATGCTTTATGATTAATACGATAGTTAAAGGATCAGCAGGGCATCGCCATAGCTGAAGAACCTGTATTTATCCTTGATCGCTTTTTTGTAAGCTTCAATCGCCAGGTCGTAGCCAGCAAAAGCGCTGGTCATGATCATCAGGCTGGTTTTGGGCAGGTGGAAATTAGTAACCAGGGCGTCAGCAATATTAAACTCATAAGGAGGGTGAATGAACATATTGGTCCAGCCTTCCGAAGGTTTTAATAATTTCTGAGCTGTAAATGAAGACTCCATGGCACGCATGGTAGTAGTGCCGATAGAGCAGATGCGATGGCCGGTTTCTTTAACTTTATTCACAATTTTGCATGCCTGCTCGTCAATACGGAAGTATTCGGCATCCATTTTATGCTTGCTCAGGTCTTCTACTTCAATAGGACGGAAAGTGCCCAACCCTGTATGCAGAGTTATTTCTGCAAAACGAATCCCTTTGATCTCGAGGCGTTTGATCAGCTCACGGCTAAAGTGGAGGCCGGCTGTAGGGGCGGCTACCGCACCTTCGTACTTGGCATAAACAGTCTGGTACCGTTCTTTATCGTCCTCATCAGGCTTGCGCTTAATATATTTAGGCAGCGGGGTTTCTCCCAGGGCTTCTAACTGCGAGCGGAAACCTTCTTCATCCCCTTCCCATAAAAATTTAATGGTACGGCCACGGCTGGTAGTATTATCAATCACTTCCGCTACCAGTTCTTCGTTATCGCCGAAATATAATTTATTACCTACCCTGATCTTTCTTGCAGGGTCAACAATCACATCCCAAAGGCGGTTAGGCTTATTCAGCTCACGCAGCAAAAATACTTCTATTTTAGCTCCGGTCTTTTCCTTACGCCCATACATACGCGCAGGAAACACTTTTGTGTTGTTTACCACAAAAGCATCCTTGTCTTCAAAATAGTCCAGTATATCACGGAAATGCTTGTTTTCTATTTCCCCTGTATGGCGGTGCACCACCATCATGCGGGCATCCTCTCTTTTTTTAGCTGGGTGTTGTGCAATAAGGTTAAGCGGGAGGTCGAATTGAAATTGTGAAAGCTTCATGTAAAGTAATCTTTATTTTATGTTTCAAAACCTTACACCAGTTATGGTAGGGAAGCTGAGGTTGGTAGTAAAAAGCCTTTAAATCAGACATTTTATCTTGCCGAGCCCCGGTCTTACGGCACCGGTTTTCGATTTTGTGGATGCAAAGGTAATGCTTTTTCCTGTTTTTACATAAAATATTTTATATATGAAAGTGAATATTAGCATAAAATTTAAGAAGACTCCGGGGGTAAAAGGGCTAGGAGGTTAATTCCCGGCAATGCAAGCGCGTAAATACAATAGATGTACAGATAAAAGAATAACCGGAATAGCAGAGTGATAATACTACAGATGGCATTTTAACAAATAGGATGAAAGCGTGCTATAACATTTTGCTGTAGGTGATATGCATTACAGTGGTGTCTGCCGTGGAGGGTTTATCACCCGCCACAAAATATCGGCTTTTATTGAAATGTTATGCATCCATGATAAAATTTGGTGGTTTGGCTTTTGTCTCCTTACTTTGCTTAAACGAATAAGCAAAAAATAAGATTGCCTGCCGCAAATTTTACATACAGGAATAAGTCGCTTTTTTCCCGGATATTTCATCTGCAGGTATCAGAAATACACAGTATATAATTACTTAAATAATGATAAAAAAAATTTTTTTTATAGCAGTAGCACTGGTTGCAGCAGTGTCCGGAAAAGCACAAAAAGTAGTGAATTTTGA
>DAOLFI010000865.1:0-2091 GCA_035326385.1 Niabella sp. | reverse complement strand
GGTTTCACGGTAGGGAATCTTTGGTTTTTCAAATTTCACCTCCAGTTTATGAATGCGTTCAATTTTCCATTGCAGCACTTTCAGGTGCAGCTCGCCCTGGCAATGCAGCAGCGTTTGTTTTAATTCCGGCGATGCCTCAAATTTAACAGAGGCATCCTCTTCCTGCAGTGTATGCAATGCCTGCGAAAGCTTCTCTTCATCTCCCTTATTAACGGCGCTGATAGCTATTGTAAGATTAGGATGAGGGAAACGGATAGGCTGCAGCTCAAGATCGGCGCCTTTTTCATGAAGCGTATTATTTACATGCGTACTGCGCAATTTAATGGTGGCGCCAATATCGCCCGCTGTTAATTCCTGTACCGGTACTCTGTTATGGCCCTCCATAAGAAAAAGCTGATTTATTTTTTCTGTAACGCCTGTATTTTCATTTACCAGCTCGGCGCCCGTTTTTACAGTACCGCTATATACTTTGAACAGGCTGAGTTCCCCGATATGCGGTTCTATAATAGTTTTAAAAACAAAGATACAGGCAGGGCCTTTGGCATCGCAGGACAGCTCTTTTCCTGATTTTGTTTTTTGAGGAGGCATTTCATTAGGCGCAGGACATATATAGTCAATAAAGCTCATAATACGCCCGGAACCCATGTTCTTTTCTGCTGATGCGCAAAACAGCGGAAAAATATCATGCCGGATCATAGAAGTGTGCAGCCCGTCTTTCATTTCCTCTTCCGTCAGCTCTCCTTTGTCGAAATATTTTTCCATCAGGCCTTCATCATTAGAAGCGATGGTCTCAATCAGTTCCTTATGCAGCAGATCGGCTTTTTCTTTCTGATCTTCGGGGATAGGAAGTTTTTGAGGTTTACCTCCATCAGCGCCATACTGGTACATCACCATAGTGAGCACATCAATAATGGCATTAAACCCGGGGCCCGTTTGTACCGGGTATTGCACGGCTACCACGCTGCTGCCGAAATGGGACCGGGCCTCCTGCAATGTTTTGTCGAAATCGGCATCGGGATCATCCAGCCTGTTTACCACGAAAAGAGAAGGTGTTTTAAAAGCATCGGTATATTCCCATATTATATCGGTGCCTACTTCTATACCAGCCGCGGCATTTAATACAATTACTCCCGTATCTGCCACCCGCAGGGCGCTGATCACTTCCCCTATAAAATCGTCGTAGCCGGGCGTATCAATAATATTGATCTTATAATCTTTCCATGTGGTGTGCATCAATGAGGCAAATACGCTGCTCTGTCTTTCTGTTTCCAGCTCGTGGTAATCGCTCACCGTATTTCTTGCAGCAACGCTGCCGGGACGCTTGGTTATACCTGCCTGGTAGAGCATACTTTCGGCAAGCGTGGTTTTTCCACTGCCGGCGTGCCCCAGCAAGGCAATATTTTTTACATGTTTTGAATCGTATGTTGGCATAACAATATTTTTAATAATAAGAACCAACGCAGGTTTTTACAGGCTGCGGAACATTCTTTTTAAAACAAAGCAGCCAACCGGTTACAGGCTGGCTGATACATTTATCTATTTAATGAAATTGTGAAAATCCTGTTCAAGGCTGTCCAGATCGCTCACCAGTCTGTCCAGTTTTTCCTTTATATAGTGGTGGGGTATGCGATGTCCAAAATCAGGGTGACGCCCGGCTTCACTTACATGGTGCTTGATTTCATGTTTCAGGTCGTGAATGTTGATCAGCTGAATATGAAAATTATTGTGAAAATGCTCGATACCTTTAAGAACCTCCTGGTCCGTTTTTCCCGGGGCAAAGAAATACAACTCATTTTTAAGGTTATTTACTTTGGCACGGTAAGATACCAATACGTCATACCATTGCTTGCACTCATCTATGAGTGCATTGTGCTGAGCTTCTGTAACCATTGGAATAGTGTTTAAACTTGAAGAATAACAGTATCATACGGCAACTGTTTTTGTCTGTCCTAAAGATACTACACCTTTATGGCATAAAATACTGACGATGGTCATGTTTTTTTAAAATGATGGTCAATTGTTGGAGGGAGAGGACAGATGACGGAGGACTGTTGACAGGTGTGAAAGTTGAAAAGTTTAGAGGTTTAAAGG
>DAOLFI010000864.1:0-2092 GCA_035326385.1 Niabella sp. | reverse complement strand
AATACCCGGAGCGGTACAATACTTTTTATTGAAAAATATTCGTATATTTATAAGTTGGCCTTGCCGGAAATCTTCAACCCTTATATCTTCAAACAGAACATTCCGCACCAGGTTATTATCTCCCACGCTAATACCCAGACAGCCCTGATAATCAATCTGTGCTTCCTTATGATCCAGGATATCTATATTCCTGTATCTGAGATTTTCTATGGTATCCGGCTTTGGTGTATTACCATGCAAGCCAACCATAATAGGATGTGCCACATCGGCCCACAGCGTAGAATTTTGCATGGTAATATTCTTACAGCCGCCAGTAAATCCTTTGCGCGTAGCATAAACTGTGGTACAGTCATCTGAATTACGGCAAAAAACCCCATCATATAAAACATTATTACTTGCAAAAATATTCAGCCCATCGCCCCAGCCATAATAGCTGATGCTTTTTACGTTCCGTATAGTTACACTATCCGAGCCACCGATAGGGCATTGTGTAAATGCCAGTCCTTCTACTAAAACATTGCGGGAGTTTTCAATCCGCACGCCTTCTTTTACAGAAAAATCCACAATACCCCGCCCCATGATCTTTACATCACGGGCATGGCTTACCAGCAGCTGCCCCATAATTACTGCTCCACCAGCTACATATACTGTTTTTCCTGGAGGTATTTTCAACTTATCACCTGGCAGCACGTGCACACCCGGCCCAAAATATATAGTATTCTTATCTTTTTTATTATATTTAAAATCATCAACAGGATTGGCAAACAAATGCAGGTTATGAAAAATATCGCCATTGATCTCTACCGAAAGATTGGACGGCTTATTCAATTTAAAATAAAGTGTATTTCCTTTTATTTCATGAACGATATTGTATGACAACGGGCGGATACGGGCCTTCTCAATCATTCCCTTATTATGGGTTACAGATACTTCCACCTCCTCCAAAAAATCGAAGCTGCACATAGAGGCATTCATCACCGTATGCTTTGCGTCTTTCACCTCATCCACCTTTACATTATACTCGTAGAGGTCCTGCCAGGCACCGCCGGGTTTTCTTACTTTAACAGTAAAGTCATCGTTGTGCAAGGCATCGGTTTCTGCTGCCGGTGCGGGATAAACCACTAATTGCTGAGCGCCTGTAAACAGTGACAGCATCAAAAATAAAAATAATATTATGCTCTTTAATCCTGATTTCATTATAGTTCATTTATTAAAAAATAAGATCATTTGAATTGATCGTACCAATCACATATTGAGTAAAATTCTGGTAAGCAATGTGTATAAAAAGCTATCATCGTTCCTTCCGTAGGGAGGGATCACAATGTGAACCTGAAACTTATTGCATCATCGTTTTACACTAAAGGCAGCATCACGCTGAGATTTCTCCTCCGATAGTCATCGGAGCTACGAAACGACAATACAAATCATGTCATGGCATTATTGATTTTACATAGCAAACAGATAACCTGGAATGAAGATAAAATTGTGGCAACGCCTAATTGATTTGGCAACGAAAATTGATAAGACATAATTTTATTCATATCTCAATCTTAGTGCTTCTTTATGCCTTCGTGGCTTTGTGGTTCAATATTTACCAATATTTCGCCCCTCTTGCTTCACCAGCTTTTTCTCAATATCTTCCAGCGAAGTGCCTTTGGTTTCGGGGACTTTAATGAATACCCATATCAGCTGCAACACCATCATAAAAGCAAAAAAGGCAAAGATGGGCCAGGGATTGTCTTTAAATATTCCGTTGTCTGCATCTAAAAATACAGGTGTAATCAAGGTGATCACCGCAGCAAATACCCAATGCACACTGGCACCAAATGCCTGTCCCGCCGCACGCACTTTGGTAGGAAAGATTTCAGAAATAAATACCCATATAACGGCCCCTTGTCCAATAGCATGAGCGGCTATGAACAGCATTAAGAAAAACAATAGGAAGTTAGCGCCAGCCCCTGAATAAAAAGCCCACGCAACCATTGCTAGGCTTAGAATATACCCTAATGAACCTACAATCAGCAAGGTCTTACGCCCGGCTCTGTCAATAAAGTATAAACCAACAAAAGTGAAGATCAGGTTGGTCAAACCT
>DAOLFI010000863.1:0-2094 GCA_035326385.1 Niabella sp. | reverse complement strand
AACATAAGGTGGAGGATAGGTGCATTGCTTTTTTTTGTGTCGGCTTTGAACTACTTGGACAGGCAGGTATTGTCTGTGATAGCTCCAACCATACAAAAGGAATTGGATCTGTCCGATATTGACTATTCTTATATTACTTCTTCTTTTTTATTGAGCTATACCATTATGTATGCTGTCAGCGGGCATCTGGTGGATAAATGGGGCACGCGTAAGAGCTTCCTTTTATTTGCCGGGGGATGGTCTTTTGCAAATGTGCTGCACGGATTTGCAAAAAATGTAGTACAGTTTTGTGGTTTCAGGTTTTTATTAGGGGCTACAGAATCGGGCAACTTTCCTGCCGGTGTTAAAGCGGCGGCAGAATGGTTCCCCATGAAGGAAAGAGCATTGGCTATAGGTTTGTTGAATGCAGGCTCTTCTGCTGGTGCTGCAGTAGCCGCTCCATTGGTGAGCTTTATTACTATTATCTGGAACTGGCAGGCGGCATTTGTGGTAACAGGCCTTATTGGTTTTGTTTGGGTGTATTTCTGGTGGAAGTACTATTATGCTCCGGCTGAGCATCCCCGCATCAGCAAACAGGAGCTGGCATATATTGAAAGCAGTCCTGAACCGCAACAGGAGGTTAGCAAGAAAATCTCTGTATGGAAACTGCTGACAATGAAGAAAGCCTGGGGCTGTTTCATCGCCCGTATTTTTATTGATCCCTGCACTTATTTTTTAATTTTCTGGATACCTAAATATTTGCAGGAAGAGCAGGGAATGTCCTTGGCCCATGTAGGTTATTTTGCATGGATACCTTATTTAGCCTTGGCTATAGGAACAATTGTTGGCGGGATAATACCCGCGAAGCTAATTGGTAAAGGCTGGACGCTCAATAATGCCCGCAAAACAACAATGCTTACAGCATCCTTATTAATACCTCTTTGCTGCATTCTTTTATTCAATTCCACTAACTGGGCGATTGTTATTATAGCGATAGCAGGGGTTATGTTCGGACATGGCCTTTGGGGTAATATAACTATACCGGCCGAGGTATTTCCCAAACGGGTACACGGCACACTAACAGGCTTGGGAGGTACTTTAGGAGGCGTGGCCTCCATCCTTACTCAGATCGCTATTGGATGGGTCATCTCTAATGTTTCCTACACACCCGTATTTATTGCCGTAGGCGTTATGTACCTGATAACACTTATTGGTGTGCAATTGCTGGTGGGTGAGTTGGGCAAGGTTGTTTCTCTTTAGTTTTCTATCGATTGCTATTTATAAACCATCACATTTAAAGTTTTATGAATTATGGAACAACAAAAAATGTCATTGAAAACGTATTGCTGCATACTGCTTCTGCTGTTGGGGATTTTTAGCTTTTACACGTCTCTGGCACAGGAAAATCTGCAGGTGTCCGGAGTAGTGGTCAATTCCCAGGGAACCCCGGTAGAAGGAGCTTCTATTGGGGTAGTGGAGAACAGCCTGTTGGGAACAATCAGCGGGGCTGATGGAAAATTTATGATCTCCGTACCTGGGAATGCTACGTTAACCATTTCAAGTATTGGATATGTAACTAGGAACATTGCTGTTAATAACCAACGGAAAATTACAATAACCCTGGAGGCAACGGTTTCAGGGATGGATGAAGTAGTGGTGATTGGCTATGGTACCGTAAAAAAAGTAAATCTTACCGGGGCTGTTTCATCTGTTTCCGGAGAAGACCTGGCTAAACGCCAGGTTGGCCAAACTTCTATGGCGTTACAAGGCGTAGCACCGGGTGTTACAGTTACGCAAAGCACGGGTCAGCCCGGGTATGATGGAGGCTCCATCAGGATCAGGGGTATAGGTACGCTTAATAATTCTGACCCGCTTGTATTGGTAGACGGAATTGTTATGTCCATGAATAATGTAGATCCATCGTCTATCGAAAGCATTTCTGTTTTAAAAGATGCTGCCTCTTCTGCCATTTATGGTTCACGTGCAGCCAATGGTGTTATTTTAATTACCACTAAACGTGGTAAAAGCGGAAAGTTCAGTGTTGTATACGACGCTTATGTGGGGAAACAGGACGTGACCCGGTCAGCAAAAAAAGTGAATGGCTTAGATCATATC
>DAOLFI010000048.1:0-10343 GCA_035326385.1 Niabella sp. | reverse complement strand
GCAGAAATCAGAGATCATAACGGCCCCTGCGCACCCTCATATACCTGCCAAAGATGCCGAGCTGATCATTTTTGGAGAAAGCAGCGACAGAATAATGTACCACCTGGCCCATTGCTGCAAGCCTATTCCCGGCGATGATGTATTTGGGTTTATTACTACCGGTAAAGGACTTACTATACACCGCACCAATTGTCCCAATGCTGCTAAGCTGATGGCCAATTACGGGCACCGGATTGTAAAAACCAAGTGGGCTAAAAACAAGGAGATATCTTTCCTTACCGGTATTAAGATTTTGGGAATTGATGATGTGGGCATGGTAAGCAGGATCACCAATCTTATTTCGGGTGAGCTTAAAATAAATATTGCAGCACTTACCATAGAGGCTACTGAAGGGGTATTTGAAGGCAATATAAAGGTTTTTGTGCATGATAAAGAGGAGCTGGACGAGCTGGTAGAAAGCGTTCTGAAACTGGATGGAGTGGAAACAGTGGAAAGGTATGATACGGAAGATCTGCCGAAATAAGGGGAAGCAGCTTTATATATGGAGAATATGCATTTTCAAAAAAAGTTATACACCGTTGTACCTGGTATTACTTACATCGTACAACGTACATAAAAAAGCCCCTATTTTTGCACTTCATTTTTTTAACCAAAAACTTAATAGATGGTAGATGTTATTTTAGGGCTTCAGTGGGGTGATGAAGGCAAGGGTAAAATTGTGGACTATTTTGCCAAGGATTATGATGTTATAGCCCGCTTCCAGGGTGGCCCCAATGCCGGTCATACACTTTATAAAGACGGCAAAAAACTGGTATTGCACCAAATACCATCTGGTATTTTTCACGAAGGAAAAATTAATATTATCGGTAATGGCGTGGTGCTTGACCCCATAACTTTAAGAAAAGAATGTGAGAAGGTTGCCGAATTTGGTATTGACCTTAAAAAGAACCTGTTCATTTCAGAGCGTACCAACATAATTGTACCCACTCACCGCGCTTTAGATAAAGCCTCAGAGCAGGCAAAGGGTAAAGGTAAGATCGGGTCCACGTTAAAAGGTATTGGCCCTGCTTACATGGATAAAACCGGCAGAAATGCACTTCGGGTGGGCGATTTGCTGATGGATAATTTTAAAGAACTTTACGAGCAGCTAAAGCAGAAACACCGGGTGTTGCTCAGCACTTATCATTTTACCGATGATATAACTGCTGATGAAAAAGAATTTTTTGAAGCCGTAGAATTTTTAAAAGAATTGAACATCGTTAATGGTGAATATTTCATTAATAAGCTGATCAAGGAAGGTAAAAAGGTACTGGCCGAAGGCGCCCAGGGAAGCATGCTGGATATTGACTTTGGTACTTTCCCGTTTGTAACATCGTCCAATACTATATCTGCCGGCGTTTGCAGTGGACTGGGTATTGCTCCCCAGCATATAAAAGATGTGATTGGCATTACCAAGGCTTACTGTACGCGTGTAGGCAGCGGGCCTTTCCCTACTGAGCTTGAAAATGCCGATGGGCAAAGGCTTCGTGATGTGGGGAATGAGTACGGTGCTACTACAGGCCGTCCGCGCCGCTGTGGATGGATTGACCTGGTGGCTTTAAATTTTGCCTGCCTTATAAACGGTGTAACCAGGATAGTGATGACCAAAGCAGATGTGCTGGACAGTTTTGAAGAGCTGAATGTTTGCGTAGCATACAGTAAGGGAGGACAGGAGCTTACAGAAATCCCGCTGCGTTTGGACCTGGATCATTACGTTCCTGTTTACCGGAAATTTGAAGGGTGGAATACAGATATTACCCAGATAAAATCTTTTGAAGTCCTGCCCGGTAAAGCAAAATCATACATTGATTTCATTAATGGCTACCTGGGTGTAAATGTTGATTTTATCTCTAACGGACCTGAAAGAGATCAGCTGATTGTGGCGTAATGTTTTCATGAAAAAAAATTATTTTTAAAAATTTGGCGGTTTAAAAAGTTCGGCTAAAATTTACAGTATAATTTATTAGATATGGCAAAATCAAATAAATCAAAATCGAGTGAAAAAGAGGCTTTCGATGATGAAAAGCCGGTAAAAAAAGTGTCTAAATCAAAAAAGGAAGAATCCTCTGACGATGAAGATGACGACATCGAAGAGGTAGAGGATGATTGGGAGAAGGCTGAAGAAGAGGAGGACTGGGATAAAGACTTTGAGGAGTTTGATCTGCCCAAGTCGAAAAGTAAATCCGGCGGCGGTAAAAAGTCTTATGATGATGACGATGATGATTTTAAAGTAGATGATGAGTTTAAAGACCTGTTCGGGGGTGGTAAGGATGATTTTGATGACGACGATGATGATGATTTTTAATCCTGTTATTTTTAGCACCTTTTGCAGAGCAAATTTGCAATAAGCGATATAAATGTTTTTAAACAGAAAGTGTTGAATTGGCTAAAACAGTTCAACACTTTTTGCTTTCTGGACAGCAACCAATACAACAATGATAATGAAATGTTGATTGGAGCAGGCATTGTGCGTCAGTATGCTTCTTCTGCGGGTGATGCCTTAGACGGTCTTCAAAAATTCATTAATGAGCAAAGATCCTGGCTGTTCGGGCATTTGGGGTATGAGCTGACTACCTCGGAGAAGGTAAGCCATACCGTAAAGGAAGACCTGCTGCTTTTCCCCGATCTGTTTTTCTTTGAACCTGAAATAGTGTTAAGTGTTAAAGCGGGTATCCTGGAAATTATAGCAGCTGATCCGGGCGCAGTTTTTCGAGCTGTTGAGCAACAAAGATCAGGACAAGGCAAAACAGAGCCCGGCGCAGTTACTGTTGAGAACAGGATCGGCCGTGATGAGTATATAACCATTATTAACCGGCTTAAAAACCATATACAAAGAGGCGATTGTTACGAAATAAATTTCTGCCAGGAGTTTTTTGCGAAGTGTGTTGAGGCAGACCCGTTCCTGTTGTTCGAAAAGCTGAATGATATTTCACCCAACCCGTTCTCGGGTTTGTACAGGATAGAAGACAAATGGTTGCTATGTGCCAGTCCCGAGCGCTTTATTAAAAAACAGGGCCATGCTGTCATTAGCCAGCCTATTAAAGGCACGTTGAAACGTAATTTGTTTGCTGACAGCAATTTAATAGAGGAGCGGTCCAGCCTTCTGCAAAGCGAAAAGGATAAAGCCGAAAATGTAATGATCGTTGACCTGGTCCGGAACGACCTTTCCCGGATCTGTAAAGAAGGCAGTGTAAAAGTAGATGAACTGTTTGGTATTTACAGTTTTCCGCAGGTGCACCAGATGATATCCACCGTTAGCGGAATATTGAAGGATGATACAAGTTTTGCGGCCATTATTGATGCCACATTTCCTATGGGCTCTATGACAGGTGCACCGAAGCTAAGCGTTATGAAACTGGTTGACCGTTACGAAAAAAGCAGGCGGGGCATATTTTCAGGAGCTTTAGGCTATCTGGACCCCGAAGGTGATTTTGATTTTAATGTGGTGATCAGGAGCCTCATGTATAATCAATCTACAAAATACCTGTCTTTCCAGGCCGGTGGTGGTATTACGGTTTACAGCGATGCAGAAAAAGAATGGGAAGAGTGTATGTTAAAGGCAAAAGCGATCAAGGAGATATTAGGAAGCTGATCGCGCTGTATTATTTTTCAGCCAGTTTACGATTTCATTAAAAGCAGCTTTGCCTGTAGAAATTTTGATAGTAAAATTGTATGCTTCATCTTCGCTACAACTTAATAGATACCCATTGTCTTCGATAAATGCTGCCATTGCTAAAAATCCGGTGCGCTTATTTCCATCAACAAACGGATGGTTTATAATAAGGCTTTCAATTAAAGCAGCAGCTTTTTCAAAAATATCTCTATATAAATCAACTCCATCAAAAGTCTGGAAGGAACGCGACACAGATGATTCCAGAGATCCTACATCCCTGACGCCATCTGAGCCTCCATATTTGGCAATAGAATAACTGTGAACTTTAAGGATTGTTTCAAGAGTTATCATTGAGCCAGGCGTTTCAATGTTGAGTCAAACCTTTCGCTAATGGAGTCAAGATGTTTAACTAAATCAATCTCCTTCTCTTTTTTGTTGAGCAACTCCAGATGTTGTAACACCTCATCAATTACATTCTCATCCTTAATGGCCGCCAGCTTTTCAAATGCTATGGCTTTCTTTTCTAATACACTCATATCTTTAAAATTTGATACTATAAATTTACTGATTCTTTACTTCTCTGCCACATAAAACAAATCCAGGCAATCGTTACCGGCCTCTGCCAAGAAGTAATCCGTCATCTTGATTTTTGACACCATTTCGTTATCGCTGTTCAGCATTTTTTTGCGGTTCCAGCGGTTCATAATATCATAGGGTATTTGCAGGCACCAGCGCGGCAGGTTGTATTGCAGGTCCAGGATATCAAACCGGGTTATTCTTTCTACGGCTTTTTTATTAGCCCAGTAATACTCCATTACAGTGTCGTCACCATAAACGCCCAGGGTTCTCACTTCATCAAAGCTTTGCAGCAAAAGCGCTTTAAGCTCCGGTACCAGGTACTCGCGGATATGCCAGGGGTTGCGGGTGAGCGACATTTTTTTGTTAGGTGTTGTAACAATCAGCTTTCCTCCTTTCTTTAATACGCGATGAATCTCCTGTACAAACAGTTTATCGTTTTTAATGTGCTCAATTACCTGGAAGGTAATGACAAAATCGAAGCTGTTATCGGCAATACCTGTAAGCGGGGGAATGCTCATTTTCAAAAACTCAATATGGGGATTGGCTTTTACAAGTCCGGCGATATTATCGTTCTCGAATTTATCTACGGTGACGAACTGCTCCGCTTTGGAGGCGATCATTTCAATACCATAGCCGCTGCCGGTACCTATTTCCAGCACTTTACCATGTACCAGCTTAGCTGCTTCGGCATAAGCAAATAAGGAGCGCTGAAATACATAGTTGTCGGATGCGTCTATATGAGAAACCCTTTCTGCTGTTTGGATCAGTGCCATATTATTTTTATGTTGAGCTGACAAAAATAACTACATATTGAGCAACTACAATAAAAGCCTGCCGTAATAATAATTACAACAGGCTTTTGGTATGCAAAGACCAGGCTTTACTCCTTTTCTTTAACTGGTTTTCGAACGGCATTTGCCGCTTCCATCATTTCCTGTAATGCTGCTTTTGTTTCCGGCCAGCCACGTGTTTTAAGACCGCAGTCCGGATTGATCCAAAGCTGCTCAGGAGCTATTACAGCTGCTGCTTTTTCTATGAGTGCCACCATCTCATTCTGGGTTGGGATGCGTGGTGAATGGATATCATATACACCGGGGCCTATATCGTTAGGGTAATTAAAGTTGACAAAAGCGTCCAGTAATTCCATCTGTGAGCGAGAGGTTTCAATAGTTATTACATCAGCATCCATGTCGGCAATACTTTTGATAATATCATTGAACTCTGAATAGCACATATGTGTGTGTATCTGGGTCTCATCCATAACTCCCGAAGCTGAAATTTTAAAAGCTTTAATTGCCCAGTCAAGATACTCCTGGCATTTTTCTCTCCTGAGAGGCAATCCTTCCCTTAATGCAGGCTCGTCTATCTGTATGATTTTAATACCAGCCTTTTCCAGGTCGGTCACTTCATCTCTTATTGCCAGGGCAATTTGTGTACAGGTGTCTTTTCTGGGCTGGTCATTACGTACAAAGCTCCATTGTAAAATAGTTACAGGTCCGGTGAGCATACCTTTCATGTATTTTGGCGTTAAAGATTGGGCATACCGGCTCCATTGTACAGTCATAGGTTGTGGCCGGTGCACATCTCCGTAAATAATGGGTGGTTTTACACAACGGCTGCCATAGCTCTGCACCCAACCATTTTCTGTAAAAGCAAAGCCTGATAATTGCTCACCAAAATATTCTACCATATCATTGCGCTCAAACTCTCCATGCACCAACACATCCAGCCCCAACTCTTCCTGTATACGGATGGCCTTTTCTGTTTCTTTATGCAATAAAGACTCGTAAGTGGCATCGTCTATTTCTTTAGCCTTCCACCTGGCGCGCCAGCTCCGTACTTCTTTAGTTTGAGGAAAGGATCCTATCGTTGTTGTGGGAAACAGCGGGAGGTCCAATGTCTGCTTTTGTTTTTGTTTCCTGATTTCAAAATTGCTTGTTCTGTTGGCATCATTTTCAGTAAAACCTGCAACTCTTTGTTTTACCTCATCATTATGAATGATGGATGAAATTTTTCGACTGTTATTGGCTGCTATATTTTCATTAAGCAATATTTGATTCTCAGGAGTGCTTTCGTCAATAGCCATATTTCTTAACGTAACTATTTCATTTAGCTTTTGTTTGGCGAAGGATAACCACTGCCTGATCTCCCCCGAAAGGCTTGTTTCAAGATCAAGATCGCAGGGTACATGCAGCAGTGAGCAGGAAGGGGCCACCCACACCCTGTCATTGCCTATTTTATTACTCACTCTCCAGATCAGTTCCAGTGAGCTTATATAATCATTCTTCCAGATGTTTCTGCCATCTACCACACCTAAAGAAAAACGAAGTCTGCTATTAACCACTTCTTTTGTCAGTATCTCTTCAAGCTGTAGCGGGCAACGCACCAGGTCAAGGTGTAAGGTGTCTATAGGTAACGCTACTACTTTTGAAAGATTGTTCCCATAGCATTCAAAATAGCTGGCCAAAATAATACGCAGTTGAGGGAAACGGGTTTTAAAAGCATGATATACTTTTTCAAAAACCTGTAGTTCTGTTTCGGTTAAGTTCAGAGACAGGCAGGGCTCATCTAATTGAATATAGTATGCGCCATGTTCCTGCAATGCTTTAAGCACTTCAAAATATACAGATAATAAATTATCAATCAGCTCAAGCCTGTTAAAACCCTCTTCTTTTTCTTTTCCTGATAATAAGAAGGAAACAGGTCCCAGCAGTACGGGCTTTGTGTTGAAGCCTTCTCTTTTGGCTTCTAAAAATTCATTTACCACTTTATTATGGAAAAAAGAAAATTTTTGCCCGGCCTTAAATTCGGGTACTATGTAGTGATAATTGGTGTCAAACCATTTAGTCATTTCCATAGCTGTTATATCATAGCCCGCCTGCTGATAGCCCCTTGCCATGGCAAATAGCAGATCCAGGCTGTTCAGCTTTTCCTTTTCTATTAACTGATGAAAACGTGCAGGTATAGCGCCTGTCATCAAACAGGTATCCAATACATGATCATAAAAAGAAAAGTCGTTACAGGGGATCCAGTCAATACCGGCATTTTTTTGTAGTTGCCAGTTGTTACAGCGTATATCCCGGGCTGTTTTTTCCAGTTCCGCTACGGAAATTTTTCCGGCCCAATATTTTTCATTGGCCTTTTTAAGCTCCCTATGGTTTCCTATACGCGGATAACCGAGGTTGTGTGTTTGCATTTTTGTTGTTTAAATCGTGAAACAATAAATAAATGCTTTTACAACCACAGCGTTAACATATAAAAGAGCAGGTCAGGGTAAGAATAATGCGTACAGGCTTATAAACAGAAAGCATTGTCTGCATGGAGAAGTATTCAATTCCTGAGCGGCCCTATATCGTGAAAGCTGCGTCATTAAGGTAGTAGGCAAGTCTCCTGGCTTGTAACATTTTTGTTTCCTTCTCATTCCGCTACAGGCGGAACAATGGATGTATATAACAAAAACTTTTTAGGTTACTTACAGTTGCACGTCAGCCCGTGATTTGCACACGGTTCCTTATTAATTCCGGTATTACCCGGAAACCTAACACCTGATTGATATATGTAAAAAGCAACGCAAAGATATAGTATCAAATCATTGTGATCAGAAAAACTTCAGCAGGGTATAGTTATAAGTCAAAGTAATTCATAGTGCGTAAAACTTTTTCACAGCATTCTTGCTGAGAAACACCAATAATGACAGTGCTGCCGCTGCTACGTCCCGAAAAATATTTATGCGCCTGTATTTCATCAGTCCCGTATAAATTTTTATATTACAGAAACTTTACGTATGAACAGAGAAATTTCAGGCTGGTACAGCCCATCGCTTAATAAAGATATGCCTATCGTATCTTACGGTCATTATGGCTTTGCATTATTACTGGTGCCAACTGCCGGTGCAGATTACCTGGAATATGAGCGGTTTCAGATGATTGATTCCCTGGCTCCTTTTATTGAGGGAGGAAAGCTCAGGGTGTTTTCGGTAGACAGCGTTAATAATGAAAGCTGGATGAATAAGAACATGGCTCCATGGGATCAGTCCAACCGGCATGTACAGTGGAATCATTATATTTATAATGAAGTGATCCCTCATATTAAGAATGTTACCAGCGGAGAAACACCCATCTATATCAGCGGCGCTTCATTTGGCGCATTGCACAGCATGAACCTGTTTTTGAAGCGCCCCGACCTGCTTAACGGCGTTATAGCCATGAGCGGCGTGTATGACCTTACGTATTACAGCAATGGTTATATGGATGATAATGTTTACTTCAACAGCCCGGTGCATTACATGCCTAATCTTACGGATCATAATATTCTGGAAACCATAAGGCGCAGCCACCACATTCATATTTTAACCGGGAGCGGGGCTTATGAAGACCCCCGGGCCGGTGGGGAGTTTGCACAAACTCTTTTCAATAAAGCCATTAACTACGATTTTCAAAACTGGGGTGAAAACTATAAGCACGACTGGCCTACGTGGAGGGATATGCTGCCGGATGTGCTGTCTGTAAAATTTTAATTAATTATTGAACCGGCTTGAGAATTATACATCAGCTGTGTTGTTCCGATGGTTATCGGAACTCACTTCAGTTGTAGTGCGTCACTCATCCTGCATGTTCTTCGATGATAATGCAACGCTATTGGTCTGACCGGGACAGTCAGACCAGTTTTTTGAGTAACATATCAAACTCCTTTCCGTCAATCATTCGCGCGCCCAGACTTTCCAGGTATTCCGTGTATACCTGGCAGTCTATCAGCTGTACACCTTCAGTAATAAGGTGTTGCACATACTTTGTAAAAGCGTATTTAGAGGCATTGCTTACCAGGCTGAACATGCTTTCTCCAAAAAAAACCTTGCCCAGCCTGATGCCATACAAGCCTCCAGCCAGCTCACCGTTTTGCCAAACCTCTGCGCTGTGCGCATAACCCAGCTTGTGCAGCCTGTTATAGGCCGCAATGATCTCATCGCTGATCCATGTACCGTCCTGGCCAGGCCTCGGAACATTCTTACAATGCGTTATGACCCCGTTGAAATCCTTGTTAACAGTAAACTCAAAGACCCCTCTGTTTAGTAAAGGTTTAAGGCTTTTGGCAATTTTCAGCTCCTGCGGAAACAATATAAAGCGGGGATTGGGGCACCACCAGAGTACAGGCGGCTCGCTATACCACGGGAATATACCGGAGCGATAGGCAAGTAATAATCTTTCTGGAGACAGGTCGCCGCCTATTGCCAATAACCCGTCGGGCTCTGCCAGGTGCACAGGAGGAAAAGCAACTGATTCATCAAGGGCAAAAATGGGCATTGAGGTATTAAATTGCAGATTGAATATTTGTACCTGAAGAAAGCATTGCTTTAAGCAACTACTTCTTCTACAGTAGCATTAATGCCCCTGTCCAGGATAGCATCACACATGGGTTTCAGGTCATCATATTCACCTTCTTTCACAGCGTATTTCCCCTTAAAATGAATGATATATGAACATTGCTCTGCCTGTTCAAAACTATGGCCGCACACTTCCATCAGGGTCTCAATGACCCACACAAAAGTGTTGACCTCGTCATTCCAAACAATCAGCTGGCACGATGAAGCCGTGGCAGTAAGAACGGCTTCATCTGCTAAAAACTTTGTATGAGTGCTGCTTTGCATATTGCAAAGATAAATTTTTCTGTAAATTGGATTGGGACGCTCTAAATAACAGCCTTATAAAAAAAGTATTTTTTTATATACTTTTTAGATATCTTTAAAACCTTTTTGTAAAAGATAGCTTGTTGACTAATTCGAAAACTACAAAAAAAAGAGAACTATCTTATGGCAGATAACGTGTATGATGCAATTGTTATTGGCAGTGGTATATCGGGTGGCTGGGCTGCAAAAGAGCTCACAGAAAAAGGCCTGAAAACGATAATGCTTGAAAGAGGGCGCGATATTAAACATGTACAGGACTATATCAGTGCGAATAAAAACCCCTGGGATTTTCCACATCGTGGCAGCCGTACACAGGAAATGATCAAAGACTATCCTGTGTTAAAAAGAGACTATCCGCTAAACGAAACCAATCTTGATTTCTGGGCAAACGAAAAAGATTGCCCTTATGTAGAAACCAAGCGTTTTGAC
>DAOLFI010000862.1:0-2098 GCA_035326385.1 Niabella sp. | reverse complement strand
GTCAGCCTTATTTCAAATGGTTGTGGGGCAGTAGCTTTTTCTTTTTTTGGTGCTGCTTTTACTATTGGCTGTAGACTTACATCAAGGTAGCTGACCATTTCAGGATCGCTTGTATAGAAAGCCTCAGCCTGCGGCCAGTATTCGCTGCCAGCAGGTGGCGGTAATAATTGGGTACTGTTATCACGGTCATATAACAGCATACCGTTTTTATGTACCCAGTTAAAAAATAAATTCTTTTTGTTCAGTTGTTGTATCATAAAGGTCATTGGGTGAATGGTCATGTTCACCTGCCCGAAATGGGCGATCAATTCCTGTACCTCAGTTTTCTTTTCATTGCTGATTTCTACTGCATCTGGTGTAATGATCAGCAGATTGCAGGTTAGCTGCCGCTCTTCTTTAAACTGTTTTTTACTAAAGGCGGTTCGTTTAATGGTGCTTATAGTTTGGCAACCGAAACAATAAATAATTAATGCGTGCAGCTGGTTTACAATAAGTTTTTTGATGCAATGCACAGCGTTTTGCTCTTTGCCTTTTAACTGGCCGATGTAATTTTTCATGTGGTTATTTTTTAATTGTTTACGATGATTGTGACTTAACTCTGCCGGATGGTCTTTCTGAAAAAACTGATTTTAGCAAAGCGGTAGTATTCAGGAAAATATGGCGGTGTTTTGTTTTTTAGGATTTCCATAAGTTCTAATTATTAAGTGAAATATTGTGTACTCATTTTGGGTTGTGAGAAAACGGGCTTGCTCTTCATACATTTACGATTTCTTTTCCGGGTAAACGTATTGGCACAGCAGATAAGCGGCATATACCAGTTTGTGCAGGTGCTCTATAAAAGGAAACAGTGTTTCAGCTTCCAGCTCATCCTTTACACTGCTGTTGGATAGCGCATTTTCTGTCCATACCAGTAACTGCCGTTTCCATTCAGGTAAGGATGCATGCCTGAAAAAGGATTTTATTACCCGTAGCGGGTTACGAAACTCACGGGCCGTAAGTGGTATGGGCAGCATTGTTGCCGGTAGCTTTTCAGGAAGGGAGCATTTTCTGCTTTTGAGCGTTTTTTTCAGATTACATGTTTTAAAAAGATAGCAGCATTCGGTTAACAGCTCCAGCTTGCCATAATAATAAAGGCAGTTGCCGGGGCTGCCCTGTTTCCATACGTATGCTTCGTTCATTGCTGCTGAGCAGATCAGGTTGAGCTCTTCCAATATTTCGTGTACAGCTGTATATTCAAAAACATGCCGTAACTTCGAAAGCGGGTCGGTTTTTGCCGGGGTGTCCTCTTTGTCCATAGCCAGGCGATTAAGAAGATGCCAGGCAGGTGGTGTGCTGGGTTGATGCATGGTCAGTTATTTTTATATTAGTTTCTTGTTCTGTGAAATGGTGCTGCGTATAATGCAGCGGTGATAAGCGATCTGCCTGTGATAAAGAGGATTATAAGACGATATTATTAAAGATCACAGGTGTTGTTAGTATTATAACAAACAGAAGTATAGAAAACCAATACGAAAGTATAGATTGTTTTTTGATCTTCCAAATAAATTGTATATTTTTTTTATCTTTTTATATCTTTATGTTGTATTAATGTATAGAAAACACTAATAATCAATGACTAAACTTGGTTTGTATTTATCACAAAAATCAGTTAACAAATCTGAAGTAGCCCGCAGGTCTGGGCTTTCAAAGGCGCGTATGAATGAGCTTACGCTTAACGACCGCAGCCATTTGCGGGTGGAAGAGCTGTATCTCATAGCGCTTGCCATAGATGTAAACCCTGGCGATTTGTTAGAATATGTTTGTGCCGAGCTTGCGATGAAACACCAGCTACCTATGGCCGCAGAAGATGAAGTACCTTACGGACCTGAAAGAAAAAAACAAAGGAAGCAGAAGTAGGATGCCAGGGCATAGGAGGTTTTTTCCTCGCGCAGACCTGTCGCATAGCAATGTGCTAGGCTGACCTGTGCATTGTCAGGCCATCGCAAGAAGGTGTTTTGTGTAGGTGTAGTAACGGCGTTTATAACAAAAAATTTTAGGTTAGCACCCGCACAAAAAAGGCGTGGCGCTCAACTTACCGACTTGAGGTACTGGTATACCC
>DAOLFI010000861.1:0-2102 GCA_035326385.1 Niabella sp. | reverse complement strand
TCATTCGGCGTTTTATTCAGGGCCTGCTGATAAGTATAATTGAATCCCCCATTCCAAACCAATTGTGCGGGCAAGTGTTTTGTAAAGGACGGGCTTACTTCTAATCCTTTAATATCCACACTACCCATGTTCAGCATCATCCACCTGAAAAGATTTGCTGCCGGCATGGCGATAATTTTATCTTTTACGCGGTTATAATAAATGTCTGCGTGTACCGAGAGATCATTTACCCAGCGCCCGGCATCGGTCATCCAGGTAAAGCCCCAATCGTATTGCCTGGTATATTCCGGTTTTAGAGAAATATTACCGATCAATGTATAATACAGATCGTTGAAAGTAGGCATTCTCAAAGATTCTTTGTAAAAAGAACGAAGGCTGAAACCTTTGTTGGCAAAGGGTTTCCAGGAAACGGAGATAGTGGGTGATGTTATTGAACGATCAGCAGACGCTTCGTAATATTTTACACGCTCATCAAAGTGGCCGTACAATAAGTTTGCCTGCACTATAAAGCGTTGCCAAGTAAAGTTGTTGGACAGCGCTGTCAGGTACGAATACCGTTTGGGGTAAGCGAAGCGATATAAATTTGCATCAAGCGTGTTTAGTGCGAAGTCGGTTGATAAGCCCACTTCCCACTGTTTGGTGACTATATATTTTTGTGCCATTGATGCATACCATTCCTGTTGGGTATAATTATTTTCCAGCGGGCCTTTGCCGGTAATATAAGAGGGGTCTTTATACTTTGTATAATCGTTAGTGTACTTCAGGTTTAGCAGCAGGCTATATTTATTGTTAAACTTATTTTTATAGGATCCATGCAGAAATGTGTTTCTGTCCCAAAGCCGTTGCGGGTTGTAAAAGCGGTTCTCAACAATAGCGCCCGGCAGGCCCCTGTTGGACTGGTAATAATATGCCTTTATAAAAGCCTCGCCTGATGATTGTAATTTTTTAAACAAGCCGGCTTCTGTTCGCCACGCAGTAATATCCGCATTTTGCCTGATGGCTGTAGTATCAAATGCTCCTTCTTTTTTGTAGAACCTGTATCTGCCATGGGCAGTAATAAACTCGCTATTTACGGTTAAAGATGTGGATGCAGATAACTTTTGCTGCCACAACAATGAAGGGTTTGCCAGCCCGAAGGAACCGGTTTTAAAGGAGGCTCTTAGTTTTGTGTTTTCAGCATCAGAGAACTGCGGACGGTAGCTCTGCAGATATAAAGCACTGGATGCAAAAAGAGCTTTAGCTGGTTGCAGTAATTCGGGGTTATGCGCGTTATACAGGGCAATAGCGTCAATATTGTCCAGGGAAAACTTGCCCAGGTCCACCGTTCCATTTTGTGCATTTCCAACACTGGCTCCGTCCAGGAATACACCTACATGCTGTGTGCCCATGCTGCGCACATTAATAGTTTTCAGCCCGCCAATACCACCATAATCTTTTAATTGTACCCCGGAAAAAAAGCGTACTGCATCGGCAACAGAAAAGCTGTTCAGTCTTTGCAAAGCGGCTCCGGATATGGTTTGTACAGGAACAGTTGCGGTTAACTGGAACCGGCTTTTATTGGCAGATATGCGCACCCCCTCCAGCTCTTTGACCGGTAAAGAGTCGGGGTGCTGTGCCAGGCACGATATGGCGTGCAGCAAAAAGAACAGCAAAAAGCCACACTTTTCAGTATGTTTGAAACAAACCTGCATTAACTATTTGATTAAATGAATCAAACAGCTTTGCGAACAATTGAAAACAAATATGTTGCTAATAAAAGCATTTGTATTCAAGCTTCAGTCCACGAAAGCTTAAAATATATCTGCTTTGGCAGGTCTCCTGACTTGTTCCCATTTTGAGCCGCCTTCCCGTCCCGATTAGCTATCGGGACAGTGGCTAAGAAATGCCAAAATGCTGGTTAGAACTTACAGTAGCGGGTCTGTTCAGGATTTACACCTGATTCCCTTTTAATCAATAGCGCTTAGGAGAAGCACTATTGAACCAATGCGGCGCAAAGATAACACTAAATAAATGAAAAGGGAAAATTATAGAGGTTACAGCAGGCTCAGGGAAGAAGATGAAAGACGGAAGCGTTAAAACTTAATATTCTTCCTGATGGTATC
>DAOLFI010000860.1:0-2104 GCA_035326385.1 Niabella sp. | reverse complement strand
TTTTTTCATAAGCCGGCTTAAAAAGTGCCGGCATCCCGGCTTCGCTTACTGCCTTATCATACGAGGCATAAGCCGCAGCATCTTTCCAATGTTTTTCGATGCTTACAGGAAGTTTACC
Source organism: Niabella sp. (assembly GCA_035326385.1). Classification (GTDB taxonomy): domain Bacteria; phylum Bacteroidota; class Bacteroidia; order Chitinophagales; family Chitinophagaceae; genus Niabella. The sequence continues at coordinate 1,986 of DAOLFI010000860.1, read as the reverse complement.
TGATGGGTTCATATCTCCAAACAGTATCCTGCCGCTTACATGTCCTGTTGCATCCCCCATGTACCAGGCGGATAATACAGCAGGAACATTTTCAATCCATGACCACATATTTACCCCACCACCGGCATAAATAGTTACCACTGTACGGGAGTTGAGCGCTGTTGTCAGGTTAATCAGATCAGTTTGTTCTTCCGGCAGGTTGAAGGGCCTGTCGTGCGCCTCGCCTTCAATCAGAGGATCAAAGCCACAGGCAATGATAGCGGCATCAGCGTTCCTGATATATTGCTTATTTGCTTCTGTTTCTAAATCGCGGTTTTCAAAATACCGTACTTCTATGTTTTTACCTGCCACAGCCCGTATCTCATCCAGCATATTTCTTTTGCGTGGTGTGGGCAAACCTGCAGCGCCACCTCCATACGCAGGTGTATTGACAGCCGCTTTGCCTAATACAACAAGGCGTTTTACCTTATTGCGGTTGAGGGGCAACAGACTTCCCTGGTTTTTTAATAATACGGTACCTTGCTCAGCAACTTTTATTGCCAGTTGATAATGGGCATCCCAGTTGGGCCGGGAAGCAGCTTCTTTTTTATTATAAAGGCCGAAACGTAAACAGGTATTGAGTATATGGCGAACTTTTCTGTCAATATCGGCTTCGCTGATAACACCGTCTTTAATGGCCCTTAGCAGCTGCTCCTTCTCCATTACTTTACCCATTGGCATTTCTATATCCACCCCCCACTTCACTACCGGCAGCAGGTCGTAGCTGGAGTTCCAGTCCGAAATAATAAACCCATCAAAGTTCCATTCATTACGCAGCACCGTATCCAGCAGCCAGGGATTTTCAGAACAATGAATACCATTTAACAGGTTATGGGCCGTCATTACTGTAGCGCTCCCCGCTTCTGTAACTGCAGCTTCAAAAGCAGGGAAATATATTTCTCTTAATGTTCTTTCATCAACTATTGAATTAGACTTATACCGGTTAAACTCTGTATTGTTGGCTGCAAAATGCTTCACATTTGCCAGAACACCCTGGCTTTGAAGTCCGCGAATATAGGATACAGCCAGTCTCGAGGCCAGGTAGGGGTCTTCGCCAAAATACTCAAAATTTCTTCCGTTCTGCTGAATACGGTGTATGTTTACAGAGGGGCCTAATAATATATCGATCCCGTTATACCTGCTTTCTATCCCTATTGCTTTTCCCACCTCTCCTATCAAGTTGGAGTTCCATGTAGAGGCCATGGTTATGGCAGAAGGGAAACCTGTTGCTTTTTTTAAAGTCCGCATTTCTCCTTCAACCTGAGCTTTTACACCTAGGGGGCCATCTGACATGCGTATAGGCCGGAGTCCGAGACGCTCAATGCCCGGAATAGTAGCCATAGCCCCTCCCGAAACCATTGCTGCTTTTTCATCAAGGGTCATTTTAGCTATTAAAAGATCTGCATCAATGTTCATGTCTGCCTGATAGTGCTGTTGTCCCTGCACCAACAGTGAAAGCGCAGATAAGAAGAGCATTGCAGGCAACGTTCTCCGGATAAAAAGCTTAGTCATGTATAGCATTGATTTTAGTATTTTGAATATTAAAGATGGCAGGGGCAGGATCGTCAATGGCAATAAACAAAGCACTGTAAGGCTTGTTTGTTTGTGCCTGAGTGGACACGGCACCACGGAGCAAAATGATGCCAGTCCGTACCAGCCGGTTAATGATAAGTCTGAACATAAAAAAGTCTATAAATTTTATCTTCTTTACGGGATATAGCCCAGTGACCGAAGAAAGACAGTAGCTTCTTTTAAAGTAGCGTCATAGTACGAACTTCCCTCTTTTTTATAATTAAAAAAACCGTGCTGCTGGCCCTCATACAGGTACACTTCACAACGGCTGCCCGCTTCCTTCATCCGTTCCTGGTAGTCTTTTACCTGCTGTACAGGAATTAATTGATCTTTTGTACCCAGGAAAATAATAGCAGGCGCTGCCCCCTTTTTTAT
>DAOLFI010000859.1:0-2110 GCA_035326385.1 Niabella sp. | reverse complement strand
TTTAAAAGCCTCACCGATACGGCAGATAACGGCTTTCCCCAAGCATAGTCAATAACTATGCCCCGGATCGTCTGTACAGGTCTGTTATCCTGGGCCAACAAAGTCATTGATAACAGGATGCAACTGATGAAGAATATTGAAGTTGCGAACAGTGCAACTTTTGTCATTACTTTTGTGCTCTTGATTATATTCATGTTCTTTTTATTATTTCTGCACCAAAAGTAATTTCCGAAAGAAGGCGTTTTCGGATTATGAGATGAAACCCGCTCGTTTGTAGACAGATCGGGGTTTTATGGATACGGACGATCTTACATGTTCAATTATATTGTGGTTACAATACCCTGTTTACAAATAATCCCGGATGATACCCGGGATTATTCAACCTGTTTTTATATGTATCAGGCGTGTGACTCTCTTCGCTCATTGCTGCTTAAAAACCCACAGAACGGGAGCTACGCCCTAATTAGTGAACTGGTAATTTCCGCTGGCTACACGGTAAACTGCTGCCCCATTCTCCAGTTTCACAAACGAAACCCCTTCCGCTTCTGCAGCGTTTTTACCACTTTCCTTTACCAACTCAGCTCCTGCAGCAGGTATATGAATCAAGGCAGAGCAGTTGGCAGGTATTTCTATATTCCATTGAATATGGTTGCCGTTGCGCACCCAGGTACTTTTTATTTTTCCATATACAGACTGGTAGGAAGCCTCCACATTGTTTGGCCCCTCTGTAAAAGAAGGCTTCATTTCTATTTCATGGAAGCCGGGAGCGGCTGCTTTAATACCTCCCAGGTTCTCAAACATCCAGATCAGCAGGTCGCCCAGCAGCATGATATGGTTTTGAGAATTCATTTGCGGATTAGCAGTATTACCATTCCACAGCTCCCAGATGGTAGTAGCCCCGTTCTCAATCATATATCCCCAACTCGGGTAGGTAGTATTGGAAGCCAGTGTAAAAGCCGCACCAGGTTTTCCGTTGCGGGTTAAGCCACGCATCAGCCATTGTGTACCTATCACACCGGTACTGATATGCATGTTATCAGCCTTCAATTTTTTCAGTATATTTTCAAAAACCCGTTGCTTATCAGTTTCCGGCACTATTCCAAAATACAGTGGCAACAAATTGGCAGTTATAGTACCATTGTCGTATTGGCCCAGGCTTTCTTTGTAGAACTTATTATTGCAAGCTGTTTTGACCGATTTACGTAAACTTACATAGTCTTCAATATCGCTTGTTTGCCCCGAAATGCCTGCAAAACGTTCCATAATTTCCAGCAGTCTGTAATAATACGCCGTTGCCAGCAGCTGGCCATTAGTGGTTCGGGTACTGTCCTGGGACTTGATCATCTTCAGATCTTCAGGAGGCACGCACCAATCGCCATATTTATCTTTAGTGAGGATATTATCTTTCATGTAGAGGTTCTTCATATACATCATCCATTTTTTCATAGAGGGATAATGCTTAATAATGCTTTGCCTGTCTCCAAACTGGTGATGCAGCATCTCTGCCACTAAAATATAAGTGCCCGGCCATGTTATATTGTCGCTGTAATAGTTCCAGTATGCAGGCGCCACATCAGGAATAGCGCCTTCTGCTGTTTGAGATTCTTCTATATCATCGAGCCATTTAGCATATAGAGAGGCATTGTCAAAAAGAAAGCTTTCGCCATAAGCGCCCTGCGCCCTGTCGCCCAGCCAGGGCTGACGTTCGTTACGTTGCGGACAGTCAACCGGCATGCCTTTGTAGTTTGAAGCTATTCCCCACCAGGCATTCTTTACGATCTGGTTGATGGTTGTATTGGACGTTATCAGCTGCCCGGTAGTTTGCATTTTATCATACACCAGGTGGCCCTCAAAATCATTGATATCAGGGGTTCCGGGCCATCCCGATATCTCTGCATACCTGAATCCATGATAAACAAATACAGGATGCCAGGTTTCCTGTCCCTCTCCTTTTAGGGTATAGATGTTTGTTACTTTTGCATCGCGTAAATTAGCCATATATAGCTCACCATCAGGTTGCAGGCTTTCCGCGAAGCGCATTTTTACCTTGTCCCCCTTTTTCCCTTTTACTTTTATCTGGATCCAGCCGGAAAAATTCTGCCCCATATCA
>DAOLFI010000858.1:0-2116 GCA_035326385.1 Niabella sp. | reverse complement strand
CAGGAGCCGATGGCTTATTTATTGAAACACACCCCAACCCTTCCATCGCTAAAAGTGATGGGGCCAATATGTTACCACTTGATCTTTTAGAGGGCCTGTTAACCCAGCTCAGGGATATCCGCCAGGTAATAGCCTTGCAAAAGAACGTATAGCATAATAGTGAGTTGTCAGTAGTGAATAGTGAGTAATTGCTGAGACATACTTACAACTGATCATTTACTATTCACTTTAAATGCGGCAATTCCTCATTAACATAACATCTATAATTGTGTGATTTGCAGGCAAAGATGCAACAGAATAAAGCTAACGGAGCGTCCTGTAAACACAGGCCCGCGTAGAAACAAAAAAGCAGCTTTAAAAAGCTGCTTTAAAAACTTAATTATTTACTACTCTAAGCTTCTTCTCCTTCATTGAGAAACGACAAGATAGCAGTCTTTTTTTGATTAACAAAATAATTATTTGATTTTCATACAAAAAGACGCATTTACGTGCTAAAACACATAAATAATAGCTTTTTCTATCCTTTTATTTTATTATTTGCAAGAAAGCTGAAAGCAAAAGGTAAAAAGCTTTAAGGATTAAGCTTTTAGCTTTTTACAGCTCCCTTATCCAGATATTCCTGAAACTTACCGCATCTCCGTGATCCTGTAATGCCAAAGGTGCTTTTTCACTATGTAAATCATTAGTAGCGATACCTATGTATTGTGTAGCGCCCCATATAGATACATTATTTTGCACCAGCACGCCATTATGAAGCACAGTGATCCTTGCCTGCGATTTTATACTGCTATCCTTATTGAATTGGGGCGCTGTAAAAATAATATCGTAAGTCTGCCATTCACCCGGCTTCCGCGAAGCATTTACTAAAGGCGGCAGTTGCTTATAAATACTTGCTGCCTGTCCGTTACTGTAAGTGCGGTTATTATAACTGTCCAGTACCTGCAGCTCATACCGTCCCATCAAAAAAACACCACTATTCCCTCTTCCCTGCCCTTCTCCTTTAACTTCGGCGGGAGTACGCCATTCTATATGCAGCTGGCAGTCTCCAAATAATTTCTTTGTTTTAATCTCGCCGGTTCCTTTAACAACCGTCATCGCATCGCCTTCTAATTTCCATTTGGCGGGTTTTCCATCTTTTGCCTGCCATTCTTCCAGGTTTTTTCCATTGAAAAGAACAATAGCATCTGCAGGTGCATCTGCTGCTGACCTTCCCGGAGTAACCACACGCGGCTCCGGCTGCCAAACCTCTGTTAAGCGGGGATCTTTATCCTGAGCAGCGGCGGCCAGGCTCATCCATATCACAGATAAAGCTGCAATTTTCTTCATAAAATATAGGATTCTTTTTTTACAAATTTTACAAAATAGAAAAATTCCCGAACTCCTGCAAGGGCAATGCTACAATTTCGATCTCCTTTACTTCTGCAGCCGGAGGACCTTGTTTACACCATTCAATAAATGTGTTTATCTGCGCGTCATTTCCTGTGGCAATGATCACAACCGTATTACCGTCATCCAGATTTTCAACAGTACCAGTAATGCCGGTTTCTTTTGCTTTTATCCGTGCAGACTGCCTGTAAAAAACACGCTGCACCTTACCTTTTACTATAATTTTTTTAGTTACCAACTGCCTGAAAATTTATCATTTCGATTATCTGCTGAAGATACAGCTTATCTATTGCATCAAAATGATCATGATGTTCACTGTCAGCATCCAGCACTGCCACTACTATCCCGTCTTTTATGAGAGGCACTACAATTTCTGATTTGGAAGCGCTGCTGCATGCAATATGACCCGGAAATTGCTCAACATCGGGAACAATCAACGTTTCTGCCCTTTCCCATGCAGCACCGCAAACCCCGCGGCCCTTTTTGATCCTTGTACAGGCAACAGGCCCCTGGAAAGGGCCCAATACGAGCTCATCGGTTTTTACTATATAAAATCCTATCCACCACCAGCCAAACTGCTCTTTTAAGGCAGCTGCAACATTTGCCATATTGGCTACAAGATCATACTCTCCTGCTAACAAACCCCGCAGCTGTGGTAACAGCGACAGATATTGCTCTTCCTTTGTTCCTTTTATAATGGATAGATCTTCTGCCATTTACAAACGTTTAG
>DAOLFI010000857.1:0-2125 GCA_035326385.1 Niabella sp. | reverse complement strand
TATCTGCAAAAAAACAGGATGGGTAGAAATTTTAGGTTGCGGTATGGTACATCCTAATGTGCTGCAAAACTGCGGTATCAACCCTGAAAAATATACAGGATTTGCATTTGGAATGGGCGTTGAGCGCCCGGCTATGCTAAAGTATGGTATCAATGACATCCGCCTGTTTAGCGAAAACGATGTTCGGTTCCTGAAACAGTTTACAAGCGCTACGTAGTAAAGTTCTACATACATTATTTGCGAAAGAAGCTTCGGCTTCTTTTTTTGTGCCCGGCGCCAGTGCTTCTATCATCAAAATTTTGGAGCTGACCAAAAAGTATTGTCATATTATAGGCCTTGCCGGTATTAATTTTTTTGAACCAGGAAGCTTTGAAGCCTAATTTACCCACTGTTTTTTTTCCTTTATTAATGAATCTAAGGGAAAATATTTCTTGGTCTCTTCATATTTTGAAATATCGCTACCTGTCTCCAAAATCTTTTTCATCTCCAGCATTTTCAAAAATTCACCTCCCAAAGAACTTATTAAATTAATACGCCTTATTAATTCATTCTTAAAGCCTGAATCAACTATTTTGAATCCTTCAACCATATAATGCTGTTCAATGGGTTTGTAAAAAGCAAATCCTGTAAAAATGTCTTTATATACATAGTTCGTTTTATATGGCCACAAATCAAATGTATCTTTTCCAAAGGGTGTATTTGCAAAATCAAAACCAATATTTTCTTTATGTACAACATCAAAAGCCGCATCCCATTTGCCATCCTGCAGTAATGCAGCATTTCCGCTATTATTTGGTCCCACTGTGTTTAGCAATACATTAGCTACCCTGTTGCCATATTCCTTAAAAAGGAAGTATGCAACATTTTTTAAAGCGACATTGTTTATTAAAAATACCTTGTCAAATGCATGCCGGTAATTCATTATAACCAAAGCCTTTTTTCTTTCAGCATTAGCCTGTTTTATTTCATTAAATTTTGAAATGATTTGAGAGGCAATTATACTATCCCTGTTCGCTATCATTAGCCTAAGCTCAGGTATGGACGAACTGTCTGCCGTAGCCCAGGAAAAAGGAAGGTCAGAAGGATAAAGGCTTAGGGCATACTTTTCGGGGATGAGATTATTTAGCCTGTAAACCTTATCCAAGAAAAAAGGATAGTTTTTATTAAACCATCCCGGCCAAACGCTGGAATTTTGCTGGAACAACATAATGCGCTGAGCGATGGTGTCGTCGGGTAAATCTTTAGTGTGCATAAATGTGTTTAACCCCGGATTTAAAGTGCTTACGCCAATTTCTGTAAAGATATTTCCTACCCTCCCGTAGAACCTTTTATCGGAAATAACATCAGTAAGCAATTCATATTGGGTCATTTCTCCGTGAAATCTTTCGCAAATGATTACGATATCATACCGGTCAAATAACCCTAAAATATACTCTTTGGCAGATTGGTTTTGTTTTTTTAAAAATGTTGTGTACGATGATATAGCATTGGTTTGTGCCAAAACTACAGATGTGTTCAACAGCAAATAAAGCGCTATAACCACTTCTCTCATAAAAATCAGATTAGGTGATCAAAAATACTTTTACAACATAATTTTTTTTTGGGCAGAAAATAATGATTTCAATTACGCCTTTTTCTGATCATTATCAGTCTACCAGAATGAAGTTGTACTTACGAGTCAAATAGCTTTACGAATTTTAAGACCGGAAAGGTCTTTTCGTTTCAAAAAATCCATTTCTGCAAATAATGTTACATTCGCCGCAATTTTAAAAAACAAAAAGTTTATGAGCGTTAATGTAAAGCTGAATGAACGCAGCAGCGGCACTTGCGAGCTATGCAGCAACCTGCCCGCTACACAGGAATATACCGTAAGCCCTAAAAGCGACGATACCATAGAAAACCAGGTGGCGATCTGTGATAGCTGCCTGAGCAACATTACAGGTGGCGACACCAGCGATTACTGGCGTTGCCTGGAAGGCAGCATCTGGAACCCCGAACCGGCAGTGCAGGCACTGAGCTATCGTATTTTATATACCTGTAAAGACCAGGAATGGGCCAGCGATGTTATAAGTTCTGTTGAGCTGGAGGAGGGCACCGTACAATGGGCATTAAGCGCTTTTGAAGT
>DAOLFI010000856.1:0-2127 GCA_035326385.1 Niabella sp. | reverse complement strand
AGACCATCTGCATCCCGATGCAGCCATTGCTATTGCCGCAGCAAAAGACGGTAAAAAAATAACCGAAGAGTTATTTGGCGGCACTATTGGCTGGGTACCCTGGCAAAAACCTGGTTTTGAGCTGGGTTTAATGCTGAAGCAATGCCTGGATGAGAATCCCGGTATCCGGGGCATTATGTTAGGCTCTCATGGTTTATTTACCTGGGGCGATACAGCTTATGAAAGCTATATCAATACGCTGGAAGTAATTGAGAAATGTGCAGAATATATTGATCAGAACCTTGGCAAAAAAGGTCCTGTTTTTAGTGGTGAAAAAATACAGGCTTTACCTGAAGAGGAACGTTTTCAAAAAGCGGCTGCTCTTGCGCCTTTGCTGCGCGGCTTCTGCTCCTCTCATGTAAAAATGATTGGTCATTTCACTGATGATGACCGTGTATTGCAGTATATTAATTCTAATGACCTGGAAAGGTTGGCGCCCTTAGGTACTTCCTGTCCTGATCACTTTCTGCGTACCAAGATCAGCCCGCTGGTGCTGAATCTTTCTACAGATGAAAACCTGGATGACGTAGCTGCAGTAAAAGAAAAAATTGCTCCTTTGTTTGAAGACTACCGTAAGATGTACGCAGATTATTACGATGCCTGTAAGCATCCGGACAGTCCCGCCATGCGCGATCCTAACCCGGTTATTATTATCTACCCCGGGATAGGTATGTTTGCATTTGCAAAAGATAAACAAACTGCAAGGGTAGCTGCTGAGTTTTATACCAATGCTATTAATGTAATGCGCGGTGCTGAAGCAATCTCTGAATATACTTCTTTACCAAGACAGGAAGCATTTAATATTGAATACTGGTTGCTGGAAGAGGCCAAGCTGCAACGTATGCCCAAGCCTAAGCCACTAAGCGGACGTATTGCCTTAGTTACCGGCAGCGGTGGCGGTATAGGAAAAGCTATCGCTAGGAAGTTTGCACAGGAAGGCGCCTGTGTGATTATTAACGATATTAACCAGGAAAGGATAGACATTACAACGCAGGAGTTTCAAAAAGCATTTGGAAAAGACACTACGGCATCTGTTACGCTGAATGTAACAGATGCATGCTCTATTGCTGCAGCCGTGGATGCTACTGTGCTGGCTTTTGGAGGCGTGGATATAGTGGTGAATAATGCCGGTATCAGCATATCTAAAAGTATTACAGAGCATTCGGTAGAAGAGTGGGACAGACTGTACGATATATTGGTAAAAGGACAGTTTATGGTCTCAAAAGCTGCGGTAGCGGTTATGCGTAAGCAAAACCTGCCTGTAGGACAAACCGGTATTGGCGGAGATATTATTAACATTGTTTCTAAAAATTCAATTGTAGCCGGACCTAACAATGCCGGTTATGGTTCAGCAAAAGCAGCACAGGCACATCTTTCAAGGTTGCTGGCAGCAGAGTTAGGCGGGGACAGGATACGTGTAAATACAGTGAATCCTGATGCGGTGATTTCTGATTCTAATATCTGGGCCGGTGGCTGGGCCGAAGGCCGGGCTAAAGCCTATGGTATTACGGTAGAAGAGCTGCCTGCTTATTATGCCAAGCGTACTTTAATGAATGAAATTATTTTGCCTGATGATATTGCCAATGCCTGCTTCGTATTCGTAAGCGGCCTGCTTAATAAATCTACAGGTAATATACTGAATGTAGATGGTGGCGTGGCACAGGCCTTCGTAAGATAAACTTTTTTGACCTCATTCCTTCCCTCTTCGGGGGAATAAGAAGGGCGCGTCTTCATATAGCAAAGCAACAAGGGTTGGTGATTGTCCAGTCGGCTAACCCGTTTTTTGAATATGAAAAAATGACCCGAGGCAGAATAAAAACGTATAAATTGAACTGATTAAATATTATGAATTATGATTTTGAATAAATCGCAGATTGATGCACATAATGAGAAAGGATTAGTCCGGCACAAAAAAAGTTTTGATTATATAGCTGGTGAGTTAGCTGATGCCGAAGGAATTATAAAAAAGCTGGTAGATTTCCAGGTGGCTATCCCATCGTGGGCTTTGGGTAATGGTGGTACACGTTTTGGACGGTTTAGCGGTGGCGGCGAACCGGCTACCCTCGAAGAAAAAATGGAAGATATAGG
>DAOLFI010000855.1:0-2127 GCA_035326385.1 Niabella sp. | reverse complement strand
CCTGATGCCAATATCTGCCATTGCGCATACAAATGAAGATTTGAAAAATGGCAGCTGGGTCAATTTTAGTTTTTACGCATACCTGCAGTTACACAAAAACGTTCTTCCTTCCCGTCAAAATATTGCTGCGCTTGAAAAGCAGATCAACGATATTTTTAAAAAACATGTTTCAGAGAACGAAATGACAGCAAAGTGCCAGTTACAACCTCTTGTAAACATTCATTTAGGCTCACATTTTCAAGGTGATTTTGCAGGGCACGGTAACCAGTTTTATGTAAATATATTTTCTATTGTTGCCATATTCGTGTTGGCCGTGGCGTGCATCAACTTCATGAACCTTGCTACAGCAAGATCTGCCCGAAGAGCCAAAGAGGTTGGTTTGCGCAAAACGGTTGGCGCGGGCCACACCCAGCTTATTATCCAGTTTCTGAGTGAGTCTTTACTGATATCCTTTATCGCGCTTTTCATTGCTATATCTCTGGTATGGTTAACAATGCCGCTATTTAATACTCTTACCGGTAAACAAATAATTGTATCTTTTTTTAACTGGAAGATGATTTCGCTGTTCGGAAGTATTGCGTTGCTTACAGGTCTGATTTCGGGCTCTTATCCTGCTTTATTTCTTTCCAGGTTTAAGCCAATAAAGGTGCTTAAAGGAGAAACAAAAAATACGGGCGGCATTAATTTTTTCCGGAACGGATTAGTGGTACTACAATTTGTTGTGTCCATTATGTTACTTGCAGGCACCATTATAGTATATCAGCAACTCGGCTTTATAAAAAACATGAACCTGGGTTTTGAAAAATCAAACCTTGTGTATATGCCGATGATGGGTGATCTGTATTATAAAAAGGATGCTGTTACAGCAGTACTGCAGGGAAATACACTCACCAACGATTTTACAATCACGGACGGAGGGCTGCCCATCGATTTGTTAAATGCGAGCGATGTAGTAGACTGGGATGGTAAAGCCCCCAACCAGAATACAATATTTGGACATATAGCAGTTGACGGAACTTTTATTGACGTTATGGGAATGAAGCTGTTGAATGGCAGAGCGTTTTACAAGGATTCCAAGGCGGATTCCAATAACTATATTATTAATGAAACAGCTGCAAAAGTAATGGGAATGACCGCTCAGAACGCCATTGGAAAGCAAATTACACAATGGAGTGTTAAGGGCACTGTAATCGGCGTTGTGAAAGATTTCAATTTTAAGCCTGTACAACAACCTGTTGAGCCATTAATTATGCGCTATAACCCAAACGCCGGAATGGTTATCGTTCGTGCTAAGCCAGGCACAACTGAAAGTACAGTGAAAACATTGGAAAAAATAAATACAACACTCAATCCCTCAACCCCTTTTTCTTTTGGGTTTATAGATCAGGATCTTGCTAATTTATACAAAGGGGAGCAGCAAATGGGTAAGCTTTTTAATATATTCACTATTCTCGCACTTTTTATATCATGCTTAGGCCTTTATGGTTTGTCAGCATTTATCGCTGAACAAAGAACCAAAGAAATCGGGGTGCGGAAAATATTGGGTGCCTCTGTATTCAATATCATCCGGTTACTGTCTCTGAATTTTATAAAAATAGTTTTGGTTGCAATAATCGCAGCTATCCCCTTATCGTGGCTCGCTATAACCAAATGGCTTGATAGTTTTGCTTACCGGGTAAATGTCGACTGGATCGTTTTTGCAATCGCTTCGCTAGCCTCTTTACTGGTTGCGTTATTGACGGTTAGTTTTGAATCTATGAAAGCAGCAACTGTCAACCCTGTTGAATCACTTAGAAGGGAGTGAGGGGCGATGATGAGTGATGAATAATGAGTGGTGAATCATAAGAGGTATGTGATAAGTAAGCAAATAAATTATCTCATATCAGACAGCCGGGAACAGGAAAGGGGAAACCGATAACAAAATAAAAGTTCATACGATGTTTAAAAATTATTTCAAAATAGCCTGGCGCAATATCAGTAAAAACAAATTCCATGCGTTCATAAATATTATGGGCCTCTCTACCGGCATTGCTTTTACCTTGCTGATCGCGGCCTATGTATGGAGTGAGCTGCAGGTAAACAGGGATTTAAAAAATGTCAACCGGCAATATATTATACAAACCAAAT
>DAOLFI010000854.1:0-2134 GCA_035326385.1 Niabella sp. | reverse complement strand
ATCCTCCGCGATCAGCTATGAAATGAAAATAGAAAATGGCTGGCTGGTAAAAAATGAAAAAGTATTATATGGGCGTCAGCAGGAAGTGCCCTGGTGGACAGGAGGTATAGAGGGAAAAGCACTGCAGCAGGCAAAACAAAAAATGTCTGTAACCCGTTTTGTGCCGGGAAGGGTAGGACCGGGTTTGACAGACGATTTAAATGAAGTAACAGACTCTATGAAGGCTAATAATATTGTTGCCCTGAATCAGCATTACGGGCTTTGGTATGATCGCCGCCGTGACGACCATGAACGTGTTCGCCGTATGAGTGGTGATGTGTGGCCGCCCTTTTATGAATTGCCTTTTGCACGCAGCGGAAAAGATACTGCCTGGGATGGCTTAAGCAAATATGATCTTACAAAGTATAACCAGTGGTATTGGGAAAGGATGCGACAGTTTGCGGAACTGGCTGAATTGAATGGACTGGTTTTGATGCATCAGAATTATTTTCAGCATAATATTATTGAAGCAGGTGCCCATTATGCCGATTTCCCCTGGCGTACAGCCAATAATATCAACAATACAGGGTTTGTAGAGCCGGTAAATTATGCCGGAGATAAAAGGATTTTTTATGCAGAACAGTTTTATGATGTAATCCATCCTGTACGCCGGAAGCTGCATCAGCAATATATACGCCAGTGCTTAGATAATTTTAAGTTTAATTCCTCGGTGATACAATTTACTAGTGAAGAGTTCACTGGTCCGCTGCATTTTGTGCAGTTCTGGTTGCAGACCATTGCAGATTGGGAAAAAAGCAACCAGCACCGCCCGGTTATAGGGTTGAGCGCTACCAAAGATGTACAGGACGCTATTCTTAAGGACCCTAAATATGCTGCTGTTGTTGACCTGGTTGAAATAAAGTACTGGCATTACCAGGCCGATGGAACTGTTTATGCACCTGAAGGAGGTAAGAATCTGGCGCCGCGTCAGTGGGCAAGATTGCTCAAGCCTAAACCAACCTCTTTTGAACAGGTGTACCGGGCAGTTAAGGAATACAGGAACGGGTACCCGGGTAAGGCCGTGATGTACTCCGGCGATGGTTATGACAGGTTGGGCTGGGCCGTATTTATGGCAGGAGGATCACTCCCTGTATTACCTAAAGAAACCGAAACGGATTTTTTAAGAGCTGCCGGAAAAATGTTGCCTGCAGATAAGTATGGCAAATATGTGCTTGCCGGGAAGGAAGGCCTCATTATTTATAATGAAGGAAAAGAGCATATCTCGTTAGATATGACGGCCTATTCCGGTGATTTTAATGTAAGGTTTATAGATATCAGAACCGGTACTTTATTGCCAGAAGTGCAAAAAGTTAATGCAGGAAAAGACGTTTTAATTACATTGCCTAAGCAGGTTTGCCTGGCATGGATAATGAAGTTGAAAAGTTGATAAGCTAACAGGTTGAGAAGCGCTCCGGATGGCCCGCCTATTTTTTGTGAGGCTCTACATGTCCTTCCTTTTAGTCTGCTGTCTAAATAACAGACTTTCGATGCTCTGCGAAACATTTTGTTTTGTAGGACTATCTTGTAGCCTTTTGCTACATTTAAAAAGCAGCCGAAGGCTACAACATGGAGCTTCGGGGCTATAAGTCCCGAAAAGTTACCGCCGCTATTGGTGTTATTACCAACATCTGAATTTAGTGCCATTGTCCTTACTGATAAAATGTAACAATTGTTTAATATGATGGAAAAATTTCCTGCATTTTATTTCTGTTAACAGAAAAAGCTACATTCAATTTGCGGTATGGGTATAACCTTCTTAGGTTGTAAGATACGGCCATTGCACAGCATCTTGTAGCCCCTGCCATAATAATTCAAAAATGTACCGTTTTTGTGTGCAAAAGGAGTTACAGTAAAGCTGCCATATTGTTGTACCAAATAGTATAGGTTTGACTGACAGTCAGTATATAGCACATTTGCAAAACAGCCTTAGCGATGCATCTGATGAAGCTGCATACAAAAAACTGTTCTATTATTTCCATCCGCCTTTAAGGCGTTTTGCCTATAATTTATTGGGAAATGCAGAAGTGGCAGAGGAAATAGTTTCAGATGTGCTCCTGAATATATGGACTATGCGCGATAGAATTGCTTTAGTAAA
>DAOLFI010000853.1:0-2134 GCA_035326385.1 Niabella sp. | reverse complement strand
GCAAACTCTTTTCTCTTTTGCGTACCATAGCCTACCACTACCACCTCGTCCAGTTTGGATGTAGCTTCGGCAGATAAAGTAATGGTAAGATTTTCCTGACTGCCCAGTGTAACCTGTTTGGGAGCATACCCTGTATAAGTTACTTCCAGCATATCCCCTTCATTAGCTGAAATGCTAAAGGCTCCGGTGTCGTCTGTAATGCTTGTGGAGGCCGACTTTTTGTTAGTTATGGTAGCTCCAACAAGCGCTGCACCTGTTGTTTCGTCAAGCACTGTACCGCTAAAAGTTTTGGTTTGTGCCCATGCGGAATACGATAAAAAGATACAGCAAGTGAACAGCATCTTTTTCAATAAAGCAAGTCGCATAAATAAAAAAAATTTGATTTAAGTATTAAGTATGACATAATAAAATTAGGCATATTTTTCGATCTGCCAAATTTTTTTTATTTCCCGATAGTTTTGTTTTCTTTGTTACACTAAATATTAAGCAGTGCATAGTGTTTTTAAATCAATAAATAATCATACCCTTGTAGACAGGGTAGAGGCTAATCTTATAGAATTATTACATCAACGGAAGCTTAAGGTGGGGGATAGCATACCCAAAGAGCTGGAACTGGCAGAATCGCTTGGCGTGAGCCGTACGGTGATAAGAGAAGCGCTGATGAGGCTCAGGATGATGGGACTGATAGATACCAAAAAGAAAAAAGGCGCTGTAATAACCAGTCCTGATATATTCGGCAACCTTGCAAAGAGCCTGAATCCTTATATTTTAAGTGATGATACGCTTAAAGAGATTTTTGAGATTCGCCTGGTGCTTGAAGTTGGTATGGCTGATTTGCTGTTTCGGAATGTAACAAAAGAAGACATAAAGGAGTTAAAGCAGATTGTGAAAAACGAACCGGCATCTACAAAAAATCAAATGTTCGAGGCATCGTATGAGATTGCATTCCATGGAAAACTGTACAGGATCAGCCATAATGAAACGCTGATAAAGTTTCAAAGCCTGTTATTGCCTGTATTTGATTATGTTGAAAAAAGCTCTCTTTTTAAACCTATAGTGAATCCTAAAAAATTCACTTCGCATAAGCAATTAATCCACATTCTTGAAAATGGCACTCCCGAAGAGTTCCGGAATGGTATGCGTAGTCACCTGGAGAACCATTTCCTGAGAATGAATGATTGATTACCCGCACCTTTAACTGTCAGGAAACCGCCTGAAGCTTGCCCGGATGACAACCATTTGGACGGGAAAGGATGCCAAAATGTGTTAATTAACACCTGTTAGCTGTCTCCTGTCATCAGTCAACTGAACTTACCGCACCTGCCCGTCACCTTCAAGCACCCATTTTTCGGTAACCAGCTTTTCCAGCGCAAAAGGGCCGCGGGCGTGCAGTTTTTGGGTAGAGATGCCTATTTCAGCTCCCAGGCCAAACTCTTCACCATCAGTAAACCTTGTGGAGGCATTGGTATAAACGGCTGCAGCATCTACTTCTGTTATAAAGCGCTCGCAGGCCTTCCTGTTTTTTGATACAATGGCTTCCGAATGTTTGGTAGAATATTTTGCTATATGGTCTAAAGCCTCATCAATGCCTTTTACTATTTTAACGGCGCATTTCAATGATAGAAATTCACGTCCGAAATCTGCTGCTTTGGCTTTTGCTAAATACGGATAACCCTCCAGGTTTTTGTGCGATGCTGCATCAGCCAGGATTTCAACTTTGTATTTTTCAAACTCAGGTTTCAGCAGGTGTAAAAACCGTGGTGCAATAGCTTCATCCACCAAAATAGCATCGGCTGCGTTACAAACAGAGGGGCGGCTTACTTTGGCATTCACTGCAATATTTACGGCCTGTTGAATGTCTGCATTTTTTTCTACATACACATGGCATACGCCCGCACCGGTTTCAATTACGGGAACTAAACTATTCTGCCGTACAAAGTTGATCAACCCTTCCGAGCCGCGGGGGATCAGCACGTCTAAATACCTGGTAGCGGTAAACATTTCCTGCACTATTTCGCGCTGCGGTGGCAGCAGGCAAACAGTGCCGGCGTCCAGCCCGAACTCCTTTAAGGCTTTTTGAATAATGCCGATAGACACTTTGTTGGTATGCTGCGCATCGCTGCTGCCCTTGAGC
>DAOLFI010000047.1:0-10611 GCA_035326385.1 Niabella sp. | reverse complement strand
TTCTGGCCGATGGGTTATACTATGCTATGCAGGCAGAGACCCAGATGAACAGCCTTAATGATAAAATGAAAATAACCGCCAGGTTCACGATGCCGGATATCAGCTCAAAGGCAAAAGCACAGGCTGTTATAGGATTAGATATGCAAAAAGAAAAGACTGCCAAAGAGCGCTTTATGCAAAACGTGGTGCCTCAGTGGTTACAAAAGGCTAAAGAAAAAGGAGCATTATATTCAGCTAAAAGTTAGTGCTGTAACAGGTATAGGATATCATGAATTTTAATATAGCGTTCCACAAAAAAGATCAGTATAAGTATTCGGCTATTATTATAGCGGTCCTGCTGGTTGCAGGGGTTTTACTGCAATACTTTACAGGCCCTATTGCCAAACAATGGTTTGCTTTTCCCAATAACATCTGGATAGGAGTTGCTTTTATTTCCCTATTCACTACGCTGTTTCTTTTATTCAAACAAAAAGAATTCATCAACCTGTTGAGCAGTGTTCCGCTGGCGTTAGTGTCTACCATTATTTTAGGTGTATTAACCATAGGACTTGGCAGTATTCATATAGAGGCATCGGACCCGAAAGCCAACCCGGTTTTATTACGTTTGGGTTTTGACAGGATAACAACCACCTGGTATTTTGCTTTCATGTTTTTTTTGGTGCTTATCAATCTTTGGCTGGCGATCCTGAAAAAAGCATTGGTATTTCAAACCAAGAACATCACTTTCTTACTTAATCATTTTGGATTATGGCTTACCTTATTTGCCGGTGTGCTTGGCCAGGGTGATCTTACAAGGCTGACCATGAACCTGAAGCAGGATCAGCCGGAATGGAGGGCTACTGATGAGAACGGGCATATAACAGAGCTGTCCCTGGCACTGGAATTAAAAAAGTTTGACATTGATATTTATCCTAATAAGCTTTATATCATCAATAAAGAAGGAAAAGCCTTACCGCAGAACAAGCCACAGGCTTTTATGCTGGAAAAAGAGCATTCCAGCCAACATCTGTTGAACTGGAAGATAACCCTGCATGAGTATTTACCTAATGCTATACCGGTAAACGATACTACGTTCGCTGCCAGCCCTATGTGGGGCGCCACCAATGCAGCACGTATCACCGTTGAGGATATACAAACAAAAGCTAAAAGAACACAATGGATAGCTGCAGGTAATTTCCAGTTCCCGCCATTAACCATTACTCTTGACAGCAATCATATAGTGGTAATGAGCCCGGCAGAAGCCCGGAAGTTCCAGTCAAAGGTATTAGTGTATGAAAAAGGAAAAGACGAAATAAGGGAAGAAACCATACAGGTAAATCATCCCATTACTATAAACGGGTGGAAAGTATACCAGGTAAGCTATGATGAGCGCCTGGGAAGGTGGTCGGAGCTAAGCGTTGTGGAGCTGATATTAGATCCGTGGCTCCCGCTGGTGTATACCGGTATTTTTCTTTTGATTGCCGGTACGGCAGCATTTTTATTTAAAAACAGGAAATAACCATGTGGCAATATTTTTCCTATATCGTATTTACTGCTGTCCTGTTATGGC
This sequence comes from Niabella sp., assembly GCA_035326385.1. Classification (GTDB taxonomy): domain Bacteria; phylum Bacteroidota; class Bacteroidia; order Chitinophagales; family Chitinophagaceae; genus Niabella. The sequence goes on along the minus strand of DAOLFI010000047.1, from coordinate 9,062 downwards.
TAACAGCCTCCGTGTTAGTTTACAATAAAAGGAATAGTGCAGTGAGGCTGAGCCTGGCATTGCATAGTATAGCTACTGCTGTTATCGGCTTTTTCATTATTGCTTTATGGGTTACTTTAGAAAGACCCCCTATGCGTACTCTTGCCGAAACAAGGCTCTGGTATTCCTTTTTTATGGGATTGATCGGGTTGGTGGTATATTTCCTGTACAAACAGAAATGGATGCTGAACTATGCAGCCGCAATGGGAATAGTATTTATGCTGGTAACGTTTTTTAAGCCCGATACTACCAATAAAACGTTAATGCCTGCATTACAAAGCATCTGGTTTGTACCACATGTTATTGTTTATATTTTTGCCTATGCTATGCTGGGCATGGCTACACTGGTAGCCGTATATGGAATTGTGCAGGCGCGCCGCCCTCATCAAAACAGTATTGCCGGTATACGGTACAAACCTTACACTGCTGCGGAATCAATAGAGGTAGTAGACCGGCTGATTAATATAGGATATGCTTTTCTCACCTTCGGATTATTATTCGGGGCTTTATGGGCCAAAGAGGCCTGGGGGCATTACTGGACATGGGATCCTAAAGAAACCTGGGCATTCATCAGCTGGCTGGGCTATCTTACTTATATCCATTATCGCCATAAGTATAAGGACAGAAAGGCCATCACCAATTTTGTTATTGTTATTATTGCCTTTATGTTGCTGATCGTTTGCTGGTTTGGGGTAAATTACCTGCCAACCGCACAAATGAGTGTGCATACATACTCAGGATAGTTTAAACCTATATCAAAAGAATCTTTCCGGCAACGCCGGCCTGAAAAAATAGGGTGGTTGAGAGAAAAGCAGCAATAAACAATTGAAATAACAAACCCTGCCAACTTTATAATACTTTTGTCAGCTATGAGCCATAAAGTTATTGCCATGATACCCGCACGTTACGCGGCCTCGCGTTTTCATGCAAAGCTGATGAAAATGCTGGGAGATAAGCCCGTGATCGTTCACACCTATGAAGCGGCGGTTAACAGCGGGTTGTTTAGTGAGGTATTTGTGATCACCGACAGCGATATTATTTATAATGAAATAACAGGCCGTGGCGGCAAAGCCATTATGAGCATTGCCACACACGAAAGCGGCACCGACCGCATAGCAGAAGCAGCGCGTAACATAGAGGCAGATGTAATTGTCAATGTTCAGGGCGATGAGCCTTTCATACAAAAAGAGCCGCTGGAAAAAATCGTTCGCTTATTTGATCAGCCGGAGGTGCAGGTGGCCTCTTTAAAGCGAAAGATGGACCATGCAGCAGATGCGGCCAACCCCAACATGGTGAAAGTGGTTACCAATAAAAACGGTAAAGCATTATACTTCAGCCGCAGCATTATTCCTTATCAGAGAGAGGCCGATACACCGGTTGATTATTACCTGCACATAGGAGTGTATGCTTTCCGGAAGGAGGCGCTCTTAACATTCACTTCCTTACCGCAGGCACCTTTGGAGCAGATCGAAAAACTGGAGCAGTTGCGCTTTTTATATAATGGTATTGATATTTATATGGCTGAAACCACGTATAAAAATATAGCCATTGACACCCCGGAGGATTTGGAAAAAGCTTTGGTGTTGATAGCTAATGGTTCATAGCTTAGGCAGGAAGCATTAGGCATTAAGCTTTTTGCTTCCGGCCAGGATCTTCTTGATATACGATGTTTGGTGTAGGATGTACGTGTCTTCTGACCCTTAAACAAGTCACCAGCATCCAGTATCTCGCATCCAGTAACCAGTACCCTGTAACCAGCATCCAGCAACCCTCCCATAACCTTCGGACTTTCGGTCTTTCCCGACTTTCGGACTTTTCCAAAAAACCGCTATCTTCCGGTTATGAAAGTTCGCCCTGAAAAATATTTGCGCTACCTGTTTCTACCCAATCTCCTGGAGCTTTTTGGGACTGAGCGCACCAAAGAAATACTATCGGTTAACCCAACTATTATACCTGTAAGGGAAGAGGCCGCTACGGTGCTTATTACAGCCTATGTGTACAATAAGGCAGAGATCAGCGAATACAAGGATATTTCTATTGATGAGGCGCTTTCACTTAAGAGCAACGAACATATTGTATGGATCAACGTGGACGGGTTACGGAAAGATGATGTGGATAAGCTGGGTGAGCAATATGGCATTCACCTGCTGCTGCGCGAAGATATTTTAAGCATTAACCAGCGGCCCAAGATGGATGAAATAGACGAGATCCTCTTTAGCCTCATGAATATTCTTTACTATAATGAAGAAAAACAGGCCATATCACAGGAGCAGATAAGCCTGGTGCTGGGCAAGAATTTTGTGATCACGTTCCAGGATGACCCCTTAAAAGACCTTTACCATGCGCTGCGTGAGCGGCTGAAACTGCCAACCAGTAAGACCCGGGGCAAGGAAGCAGACTATTTATACTATACATTAATTGACACCATAGTAGACCATTATTTTGTAGTGATGGATAAACTGCGCGACAGAATTGAAGATGTGGAGGAAGAAATTATACGGGGCACTAACAAACGGTCTTTAGGCCTGATCAACGTATTACGCAAAGAGCTGATTGTTTTAAAGCGAAGCATATATCCTGTAAGGGAGGTTCTCGGAGGTATTATTAAAAGCGATAGCGATTTGCTGACCGAATTTAATGAGCGGTTTTACAAAGATGTGTATGACCACGTGGTACAGGCTATTGACCTGGTAGAAAACTACCGGGATATGATCATGGGCATGCAGGACCTTTACATCAGCAACGTAAACCTGAAAATGAACGAGGTAATGAAGGTAATGGCCATTGTTACCTGTGTGCTGGCTCCCGCTACGGTTATCGGCGGAATTTTTGGTATGAACTTCCAGGTAATACCTTTAAGCGGCCATCACTGGGGCTTCTGGATAGCTGTGGGGGCCATGTTCGTTATCCCTATGTGGATGCTGATCATTTTTAAACAGCGGGGGTGGTTTTAGTAGTGAAGATGATAATACATAGTTGACAGATGACGGCAACTTCAATTATTGACTATTAACCATTACCTTTTCTTATACACCGGCACTGTACTGCAGGGCTCACCGTACATCAGGCTTTTTACAACGGGCAACAGTGCCCTGGTAATTTCTGCATAAGCAAAGGCTTCAATAGCAATATCACCACAGCCCTTTATTACAACGCGCTTATCTGTATAGTCATTGGTAGGGATAGCATTAATGTTTTGCAGCAAGACCCTCTTTTTAATTTCTGCCATATCACCAGCGGCTACAAATGCTGCTACCGGCTGCAAATAAGAGGTGATAAGCATATAGGCCCAAAGCGGCACAATTGCATCGGCAGAGCAGGTAATGCCCACATTTTTACCGGCATATTGCTGCCAGTTGTGCTGTTTCAGTGCTTCGCGGAAATCTTTCTCCTTCAATATCATCTCCATAAATAAATAATCTTTGATATCGAAAAGAACTGTTTCCTCCTTTGGATAAAAATCCTCAAGGTTCAACGTCATGATCCCGCTTTCAGCCACTTTATTTCTGATTACATCTTCCATAGTTTAAAAATAACATATTAATACGGGAAGAGTTTGAACACCTGTATAATAAAAATCCCGGCCTTTAAGACCGGGATCACAGGTATAGAATCTCTTTTATTGAATTAATAGAACTTGCTGCGGTAATCTTTAACCGTTGCCGCCTCTCTAAGCGCCTGTAAAGACTGGAACTGAGCCTGCTGCCTGGCCTGCATAAAACGCATTTGTCTTGTTTCTTCAACGTTGGCCGATTGAACAGGAGTATTGGACAGGTTATCTACCCTCACCACATATACGCCTTGTGTACCGGCTATGGGCTCGCTTACCACTTTACTGATATTGGCCTTATTGAAAGCTGCACCTATTATTTTTGGCTCGAAACCTAAGGACATTGCAGATTGTCCTCCAAAACGAAGGCTGTCCGCTACTTCAACCGACTGCTTTAAAACACCGGCAGCAGCTTCAAGCGTGGTTACCTTACCTATTTTAGCGGTAATAACTTCTGCTTTCTTTTGGTTGATTAACAAAGGCTCTACCATCATTCTTGCTTTGGCCGGGCTCATGGTGCCCTCCTTATTTATTTCAGTTACCAGCGCTACCACATAAAAATCTCCTACACGCTCCGGCTGTAATACATCGCCCAGATCTGCATTATAAATACTCTTTACAAAAGAGCGTGATGCGCCAAGCCCCTGTATCATAGATCCCGTTGGTGTAAGGTCCTGGGCTGCTGTTTTGAATATGCCATGTGTTTTTGAGTACGCGCTGGCAGTAGCCTCAAACGATTTCTGATCCGTAGCTTCGCTTGCAAACTTAGTAGCAAGATTGCTGGCTGCCATATCGGTTTCAGAGCTTGCTTCAATCGGTTTGGTGATGTAGGCAATTTTATAACCTGTAGCGCTTCCTTTCTGGGAAAGTATCTCAATATAATGATAGCCAAACTCTGTTTTAACCACTCCTTTGGAGCCTACCGGATTACCAAAAATAAAGTCGTTAAATGAGGGTACCATTTCGCCCGAAGGAACATTTTCATACTTACCCCCGTTACTAACACTTCCCTGGTCTGTAGAGAACTTCACCACCATAGAGTCGAAGCTGGCCCCGTTTCTGATTGCAAGAGCCACGCTATCTGCCAGTTTTTTTGCTGTTGCAGTATCCCTTATAGGAATCTGCTGCCCGGTTTGAGGATCCATCTGAACAGTACCAATAAGGATATGCCTGATCGAAACCGTATCGGGTATAGCTTTGGTTGAAATAATTTTAGCAAGGGCATAGCTGCTTCCATCCAGGTAAGGACCATAAATATTTCCGGCACCTACTCTGAAAATAGAATCTTTCATAGGTACCTGTATACGGTTTCCGCTGATGTAACCATCGTAGTAATTATTAATGCCCTGCGTCATCAAATAATCCTTTACATTTTTAGCACTGTCAAAAGCAGGCTTAAGCGCTAAAATATTTTCCCTGGCCTGTACAGTGTCTGCTGCATTAGGCGCTGCATTAAAAGCTACATAAGAAATGCTGCGGCTTTCCTGCTGCTTGAAATCTTTCTTGTGCTTATCAATATAGCTCTGAATATCGGAATCTGTTACTTTAACCGATGAATCAGGTACGCTTGTATAAGGAGCTCTTACAAAAGAAATTTTGGAGAGCAGGCTGTTTTGGGCATTTTCCTTTTCAATCATCCATTTGGGAAAGCTAATGCTTTCTGTTAGAAGCGCATCGTATTTTTCTGCCAGACGCTGGAACAGCATCTGGTCTAAAAATACATTGATTTCTGCTTTTTGCTCAGCCGTTCCTTTGTTTTTTATCTGGTTGATCTGTTGCTGTGCCATAGCAGGGTTGTAAACACCTGTTTGAGGATCGGTAAACGCCTGCCGCAGCTGTTGCGGAGGATTTGGGCCGAATAATAAATCATTCAGCTCTTTTTTACCAATATCAATACCCACTTTCCCGGCTTCCTGTGTCAACAGTATCCTGGCAATTTCTGAGTTCCAGGCGCCCTCGTTGGCCTGCTGGGAAAGCATTTCACTGCCGGCGCCCATGCCTCTTTGCTGCATCATTTGCGTTTGCTGCTCCACCATTACCCTGAACTTATCATACTCAATGGCTTCACCGTTTACTTTACCCACAGTAGTAACATCGCCTCTGAATAAACTGCCACCGTTCTCAAAAGCAAGCATTATTACAAATACCACTAACGCCAAAGCAATGATAATGGCCATCACTTTGCCGTATTTGTCCTGGATTTTCTGAATAACCGACATAATATATATTACATTAAATAAAAGGACGGCAAAAATAGGGTATTTGAAAATATCAACAAATTGTGGAAAAATAATAAGGTCAGGGGTTTGCCGTAAAAAGCCGCTATGCGAAGCGTCTTCGCTTCGCAACATTATGCTGTCGCCTGTGGCGACCTTTACCCTTGTACCCCAATAACAGGGTAAAACTTATGATTGTCAGGCTAATTTGTCTATCTGCTGTGCCAGCTTCCGGTCTTTTTCTGTAACAATATCGCCCGCTGTATGCGTACTTAACCAGATTTCAACGGTATTGTACACGTTCTTCCACTCGGGATGGTGATCCATTTTTTCGGCTTCTATAGCAACACGAACCATAAAAGCAAAAGCCTCGCTAAAGTTTTTGAAAACTATACTCCTGTATAGTTTATTGTTTTCTTCTTTCCACATAGTGCCGCATTTAAAAGATAAGATACTCCTTGTTTTTTATTTTTTCATTGGTAAGCTCTGTTACCAGCTGTACTTCGGGTATATTCAGTAACATTACTTTTATCTGGTCCAGGTATTCTTTTGTAACGGTATCGTTCTTCATCAGCCATAAAAAATCGAGGTTTTTAAACTCGGGGAGCAGGTATTCGCCATCGTAAAGATTATTGTACAGGTAATGGCAGAGTGCGCTGTAAGGCTCATGGTATTCATAAACAGCAAAAAAATATTGCCTTTTTTTACGCTTCAGGTTAATTTCAATGTCGTGGTTGATCCTGAAATTGATCCCTAACATATTGTTGAGATTCCAGCAAAAGCGATAATCTTTAACCGTTGTAACAATTCCTAACAGCTTAGTATCATCAAAAAAATTATCAATAATTTCCTGGGTATCTAATTCTAACTTCAGAACTGCCATTATTTTCCTTATTTTTCGCCAACAGGTAATAATTCGGGGTAAAGGTAGCTAAAAGAACGGGGCTTATTCTTTAAACCTGTCATAAAACTCCGTAATTCGTAAACAGATTTATCAATAAGGCAGTTAAATTTGCGGTTTTACGCATTTGAAAAATTCAATGTTACATATTGCTTTAGCAGGAAACCCCAATAGTGGTAAAACGTCTTTGTTTAATGCGCTAACGGGGCTGAACCAGAAAGTAGGGAACTTTCCCGGTGTTACGGTAGATAAAAAAACCGGCAGCACCCAGATCGGTAATACCACTGCAGCCGTTATAGACCTGCCGGGCTCTTACAGCCTATATCCGCGCAGATTGGATGAAGCAGTAGCATACAGGGTTATTTTAAACCAGGACCTGAACCTGGTGCCGGATGTAATTGTAGCTGTGGCCGATGCCAGCAGCCTGAAACGGAACCTGCTTTTCTGCACCCAGCTTATCGACCTGAAACGCCCTGTTGTAATAGCGCTGACCATGACGGACATAGCGCGCAAAAAAGGCATACAGATCGATATTAATGAAATGGAGCGCGAGCTGGGCGTGCCTGTTGTAGCTGTAAACCCCCGAAAAAACAAGGGAATTGCCGAGCTTAAAAAGGCGATTGAGCTGGTTTCGGGCAAATTATATAAACCTGCTGCCAGAAATTTCATTGATGTGGCGGCTTTGGCCCCTGAAGCTATCAAACAAACGCAGCAGGCGGTGCCTCATATAGGAACGTATGAAGCCGTTCATTATCTTATTAACCATGAAACATTTACCCTGGCAGATGAGGTACAGCAAAAGATAGAACAGGCTGAAGCAGACCATAAATTCAATCCGGCACGTACGCAGGCCGAAGAAATTGTTCAGCGTTATTCGCGCATCAACCATATCCTTAACCAGGCGGTAACTTTCCCCGACCCCCAAAAAAGATCGAGGCTTACAGAAAAGCTGGATAATATTTTCCTGCACCGTTATTGGGGATATATTATCCTGATGCTGGTACTGTTTCTTTTATTCCAGGCAGTATTTCTTTTAGCAGCCTACCCAATGGATTGGATTGATGGCGGAACGGCGGCATTCAGCGGCTGGCTGAGCGAAGTGCTTCCCGAAAATAATTTCACCGATCTTTTAATAAACGGAATTGTGGCCGGGCTGGGAGGTATTGTTATTTTCATTCCCCAGATCATGATCCTTTTTGGACTGATCACTTTGCTGGAAGATACCGGCTACATGGCACGCATCAGCTTTCTTACAGACAGGATCATGCGCACCGTAGGGCTAAACGGTAAAAGTGTAATGCCCATGATCAGCGGGTTTGCCTGTGCGGTGCCGGCGATTATGAGCGCCCGGAATATTGAAAACAGGAAGGAAAGGCTGCTGACAATTCTGGTTACTCCGCTAATGAGCTGTTCGGCCCGGCTGCCGGTATATATTATTTTAACGGCGGTAGTGATACCCGAAACCTATATTGCTGGTTTTGTGAGTTTGCAAGGTCTTGTAATGACCGGGCTGTACCTTACAGGCATTGTATTTGCCATGGCCGTCTCGTATGTAGCAAAGTTTTTTATCAATATAAAAGAAAAGAGCTTTTTTATCCTAGAACTGCCTACTTATCATGCTCCGCGCTGGAAAAACGCGGTACAAACCATGATAGAGAAAGCCAAAATTTTCGTGTTCCAGGCCGGTAGAATTATTTTAATGATCAGCATTGTGCTTTGGTTTTTAAGCAGCTTTGGCCCCAAAGAAAGAATGGACCGGGCCCATACGCAATATGAACAGCAGCTGGCACAGCCCGGTGCAGACACTACCGCAGTTGAAGAGCAGTATGGCACGGCAAAACTTGAAAATTCTTATGCAGGCATTATGGGCAAAACTATTGAGCCGGTTATACGGCCATTAGGTTACGACTGGAAAATTGGTATTGCGCTTATTACTTCTTTTGCAGCAAGAGAAGTTTTTGTAGGAACGATGGCCACCTTATATAGTGTTGAAGATGATGGCGAAGAAAATCTTGCCCTGCAGGAGAAAATGCACAGGGCAACTTTCAGCGACGGTTCCAAAGTATTTACCCTCGCCACCGGCGTTTCGCTGATGCTGTTTTATGTATTTGCCATGCAATGTATGAGTACACTGGCTATTGTAAAAAGGGAAACAGGCAGCTGGAAATGGCCGATGATACAGTTAGCTTATATGACCTTCCTGGCCTATGTAGTAAGCTGGATCGCCTATACGCTTTTAAAATAAAAAGGAGGCCTCCGCAGTAGATCCAGTGCTTATTTTTGCATAAAAAATTAATGATGCGTATAATAACTATTGCCCTTGTTTGCAGTATTGCAATGGCCTGTAATAACTCTG
>DAOLFI010000852.1:0-2140 GCA_035326385.1 Niabella sp. | reverse complement strand
GGGTTTTTATGCAATAGCAGTGCATCGCCTGGCACATGAGCTAAATGAACAAAAGGTACCGGTGCTACCCCGCCTCTTCAGCGAATATGCGCATGGCAAAACCGGTATTGATATACATCCCGGAGCAACCATCGGACCTTCGTTCAGCATAGACCACGGGACGGGTGTTGTGATTGGGGAGACCACTATTATTGGTAAAAACGTAAAAATTTACCAGGGCGTAACTTTAGGTGCCTTAAGCGTTACCAAAGAGCTGGCTGCTAAAAAGCGGCATCCCACTATTGAGAACAATGTAGTAATTTATTCAGGCGCCACTATTTTAGGCGGAGACACTATAATAGGGCAGGACAGTATTATTGGAGGTAATGTATGGCTTACTTATAGTGTACCCCGCAATTCAGTAGTTTATCACAAAAGCGAGATCACCGTAAAAGATATGTTACCTCTTGATGAAAATGTATTAAATTTTGTAATCTGATTCCCGGAGGCAGCCGCCAGATGAACGTTGGCAGTTACTGTTACTGCTACTATCATTTGCTTACTGCCACCAGTCAACTAAAAATAAAAAAGTGAAAGCACAGAACATCCTGCAAACAATCGGCAATACGCCACATGTTAAGCTCAACAAACTTTTTGGCAACAGCCATGACGTATGGATCAAACTGGAAAAATCAAATCCTGGCGGCAGCATCAAAGACAGGATAGCCCTTTCCATGATAGAAGATGCCGAGCAAAAAGGTTTGCTTAATAAAGACTCGGTTATGATTGAACCAACCAGCGGTAATACCGGCATTGGCCTGGCTCTGGTAGCAGCTGTTAAGGGGTATAAACTGATCCTGGTAATGCCCGAAAGCATGAGCATAGAGCGTAGAAAACTAATGTCGGTGTATGGTGCTGAATTTGTACTTACACCCCGCGAAAAAGGAATGAGCGGTGCAATAGCCAAAGCCAAAGAGCTGGCAGAAAACACTCCGAACTCATGGGTGCCCCAGCAGTTTGCTAACGAGGCTAATACGGAAATACACCGTAAGGCAACGGCACAGGAAATATTGAATGATTTTCCAGAAGGTATTGATTACCTGATCAGCGGTGTGGGCACAGGAGGACATATAACCGGCGTTGCGGAAATATTGAAAGAAAAATTTCCCAACCTTAAGGTATTTGCTGTAGAGCCCGAATTATCGCCTGTTATCAGCGGCGGCGCACCCGGCCCCCATCCGTTGCAAGGCCTAGGTGCAGGTTTTATTCCCGATATTTTAAATACATCCCTTTTAGACGGTGCCCTACAAACCGGCAAGGATGAGGCCTTTGATTATGCCAAAAGAATTGCAAAAGAGGAAGGCATTTTTGTAGGTATTTCCACTGGTGCAGCACTGGCAGCAGTTGCTAAAAAGCTTCCTGAAATACCGGCAGGCGCCCGTATCCTCACTTTTAACTATGATACAGGAGAACGGTATTTAAGTATTGAAGGGCTGTTTTAGAAGATGGCAGATGACGGATGACAGGAAAAGTTGAAAAGTTAATAAGTTAATGAGGAGAATGTCCATAGACTATGGACCATCGACAATGGACTGACACAGGCTATGAACCATGAACGAATTATCAAGCGTTGACTGTTGATTATTTGAGTATAGAATTTCTGTACTATTTGGTTAATGTCTCATAGATGCTGGATGTCGGATACTGGTTATACAAAAATGTCTGCGCCTCCGTCTTCTGACCTCGGTCTTCCGGACTTCCCGACTTTTCTGACTTCCCCTGCGTACATCGTACTCCTAACATTTTACATTACAACCTTCCTTTTACATTCATAGCATCGCGCAGGCCGTTACCTAAAAGGTTAAAAGCCAGTACCAATATCATGATCGCAAAGCCCGGTGCTAATGCCAGCATTGGGTTTTGTGTTATAATGAAGTTGTAATTCTCTTTAATCATCAGTCCCCAGCTGGGTGTTGGTGGCTGTACGCCTACTCCCAAAAAGCTCAGCCCCGCCTCGATCACGATGGCCGATGCAAAATTGGCCGCAGCAATAACCAGCACCGGCCCAAAAATATTCGGCCAGATATGACCGGCTATAATACGGATATCTTTAAATCCCAATGCCCGCGCTGCTTCTACATATTCAAGCTCACGAACCGCC